>JAGFXS010000069.1 GCA_017861415.1 Bacillota bacterium | reverse complement strand
AAACAGTAACGCCATGTAACAAAACAGGTCTGTCTTTCGAGGCAGGCCTGTTTCTTTTATAAGCAAGTAGATTTTTGTGTACAGGTTTGGAAAGTTATGCTATACTACGAAAAAAGTAAAATATCGTCGTATTTTTATTTAATTTCTCAATTTAAGGGTGAGAAACATGAAACGTAAGCTCTGTTTGCTGCTGATTTGCTTGGCCCTATGGTTACTTCCTTCTACGTCTTTTGCGCTATCTGACTATACAGCAGATTTTATTTTTACAAACCATGGCGCAGCTATGCTCATTATTGACCCGTCTACAGGAGATATCATTGACGCGAATTCAGCTGCCGTTGCCTTTTATGGCTACTCTGCAGCAGAGCTTCGTACCATGAACATCGACCAAATCAACACCCTCACCACAGAGGAAATCCAAGCTGAAATGGACGCCGCCCTCTCTGAAGACCGCAGCTATTTTGCTTTTAAACATCAGTTAAAAGACGGGACCATAAAAGATGTTGATGTGTATTCCTCCCCTGCCACGGACGAACTGGGAAACCCGATCCTCATGTCCATTGTTCACGACATCACCCCCCAGGTGGAAGCCCAGCAGGACGCCCAACGGAGCAAGGTCATCATCTTTGCCCTGCTGATCGTTGCCATAGTCTCCTTAACGATGACAAATGTTTACTCCGCTAGACTGAGAAGAAAAGAGTACGAAACTAAACGGCAGTATCAAAATTTGTTCAATAACATGAAAGAAGGCTTTGCTCTCCACGAAATTATCTGTGATGAGGCCGGGAAACCGGTGGACTATCGCTTTTTGGAGATTAATCGCGCCTTTGAGGAAATCACAGGCATCTCGGCTGATCAAGTGAAAAACCGAACCGTCAAAGAAGCCCTGCCGGATACGGAGCAGTACTGGATTGATCAATACGGCGATGTCGCCCTAAACGGCAACACCATGTCCTTTGAAAACTACTCCGGGGCCCTGGGAAAATATTTTAGCGTCAGCGTTTTCAGTCCAAAGCCGAAGCAGTTTGCCACTATTTTTAGTAACATTACCAATCAGGTTCGCGCTAAGGAAGAGGTTGAGTCTGACAGGAACCTATTGGAAACCATCTTGGAAGACGCCTTGTCTGGTTATTGGAATTGGGATCTGGTAAACAACGACATATATCTCAGCCCCTCTCTGCTCAGGATGCTGGGCTATGAAAGCCAGCACCTTGGCAGCACTCCCGAAACGTGGCGCCATTTGTTCCTAGAGGAGGACCTCCCCCTGTTGACCACGCATTTCCAGCAGCATGTTGACACCCACGGAACCGTTCCTTTCTATAATGAGGTCCGCTGCCGACATAAGAACGGATCGGTCGTCTGGGTAATCTGCTCGGGCCGAGTCATTGAATGGAACGAGAACACCCCCCTTAAAATGGCAGGATGTCATATAAACATTACCAATATGAAGAAGCTGGAGGCGGAATTATTCGAGGAGCGCAGCCTGTTCAAGACCACGCTCCATTCTCTGGGAGACGCTGTGATATCCACAGACAAAGACGGAAATGTGGATCTCATGAATGCGGTAGCTGAAGACCTCACCGGTTGGAAGCGCTCAGAGGCCAAGGGGTTGCCCTTTGAAACGGTGTTTCATATCGTCAATGAGATCACAGGGGAAAAGTGCCCCAACCCCGTGGCACAGGTGTTTAAAACGGGCCAAATTATCGAGCTTGCCAACCACACCATGCTCATCAAAAAGAATGGCGGCGCCATCCCCATCGAGGACAGCGCCGCACCCATTATCGATGAATCCGGTGCCATCACCGGTGTGGTTCTCGTCTTTCGCGATTTTACCGATAAGAAAGAAAAACAGGAAAAGATTCGCTACCTGAGCAACCACGACCAGCTGACCACCCTGTACAATCGGCATTTCTTTGAAAGTCAGCTTGCCTTTCTGGATTTGCCCGACAATTTGCCCTTTACTATTATTATGGCGGATGTGAATGGTCTGAAGCTAACCAATGATGCCTTTGGACATAAGGCAGGCGATGCTTTACTGAAAAAAGTGGCGACTTCCTTCAAGAAAACCTGCAGACCCACGGATATCTTGGCCCGGATCGGCGGCGACGAATTTGTCCTGCTGCTGCCCAAAACCGCCGGAGGCAACGCAGAAAAAATTGTGGCTCGGATTACTGATATCATCGAACAGGAAAAGCAGGACAATATTGTCATATCCGTTTCTTTCGGCTGGGATACCAAGGTTTCCGATGATGAGAGCATTACCGAGATTCTGACTAAGGCCGAGGAGCACATGTATCGGAAGAAGCTGGTGGAGAGCCAAAGTATGCGCAACCAGACCATTCGAGTAATCATGCAGACCCTACAGGAAACCAACCATCGGGAACGGATCCACGCGGAAAAAGTCAGTCAGATCTGCCGCAGCATCGGCGAGAGTATGCATCTAGACAGCAACACCCTCAAGGAACTGGAGACCGCCGCCCTGATGCACGATATCGGGAAAATTGCCCTAAATGAAACTGTATTAAATAAGTCCGATCCCCTCACCGAATCCGAATTTGACGAGATCAAGCGGCACCCAGAGATCGGTTACCACATACTAAAATCAGCGGATGCCTACACCAATCTGGCTGATTATATCCTCTCTCATCACGAGCGCTGGGACGGCAGGGGATACCCCAGAGAACTGTCTGGAACCGATATTCCCCTCATCGGTAGAATCATCGCCGTGGCCGACGCCTATGAAGCCATGACCGGCGACCGGCCCTATCGGACGTCCATGACCCCAGCGGAAGCACTGAAAGAGATCACGCACTGCGCCGGCACCCAGTTTGATCCCGATATTGTGGGGGCCTTCCTGAAATCCCTTCCTGATTCCCCAACCTGACGGCACGCTTTTGCTGTGTCCGACCACCCACCTCATACCCACCTTGGGTAGAAAAAGAAATCTGCGGTCTTGCCGCCCCCTGGAGGATACATTCTTCCGGGGGGCTTTCTTTGTTTGCTTCAATTATAAGAGTTGACTTTAAATCTTGCGGTGCAATGACTAAATCGGGATTGATACGCAAATACTTCTTTCAATACCGCTTTTTCGGAGCAAGAAAATTGAAACGGGTGATAGGATGACCATCGGCCTGCCGAGGGCGCTGCTGTACTACCGTTATGAACGACTGTGGAAAACTTTTTTTAGGGAACTGGGTTGTGACGTCGTCACCAGTCCCGAGACTAATCAGGCGATCCTGGCCCAGGGTGTTGCCCTCTCTGTAGGAGAATGCTGTTTGCCGGTCAAGGTGTACCTGGGCCACGTGGCGTATCTGGCCAACCACTGTGACCATATTCTTGTCCCTCGTTTTGAAACCTTGGGGAAGGGAGAAGAATTCTGCGTTCGCTTCTGGGGACTGCCCGATATTGTCCGGAGCACCTTCCCGGCGGTATCCCTCCTCGGTTACAACCTCCAAGGCCATAAACCAAACAGTCAAGCCCTCGGATTTTTGCACATGGGCGCACAGCTTGGAAAATCCATTCCAAAAACCCTGCAGGCCTATCGCCGTGCTCTTCTGGCTCAGCAGCAACAGGATCAGCAGGCCGAGGCACGGCAGCAGGCCCTGCTCTCCTCTTCTGATCCACGGATCCTTATGGTATCTCAACCCTATATTATCCGTGACGGACTCATGGGGGCACCACTGGTTCATATGCTCCGCCAGCAGGGCGGCGTACCAATCTATGCGGACAGCTGCGGCCGCTCCGCCTGCCGAGACGGTGCCAAATCCCTCTCCACCGACCTCTACTGGACGCTTAACAAAGAAATGATCGGAGCCATCCCCCTGACCCGTCCTCACATCGACGGTATTATGCTTGTCTCCGCGTTCCCCTGCGGTACCGATTCCCTGGTAAACGAGCTGGTACTGCGCAGAGTCCGGGATCTGCCCGTGGTCCAGATTGTGCTGGATGAGCAGCAGGGCGAGGCCGGCCTGCAGACCCGGGTGGAGTGCTTTATGGATATTCTACATGAAAGGAAGCGTGCCTATGAACCATAAGCTTGTGATCAGTTATCCCCATATGGGGGATTACAGCATCATCTTTACGCAGCTATTTCGGCATGTGCTTCCCGAGGCGCAGCTTCTTCCCCCGCCCCTCATTACCCAGCACACCATAGAGCTGGGCAGCCGGCACAGCCCTGACTTTGTCTGCTCCCCCTTCAAATATAACTTGGGCAACTACATTGAGGCCTTAGAGCACGGTGCCAATGTCCTCTTTCAGACGGGGATGGGCTGCCGTTACGGCTATTACGGCGAGCTGCAGGAGCAGATTCTCCGAGATCTGGGTCATGACTTTCAGTTTATATGCCTGTCCCGGGAGCGTGCAAAGCCGACTGCGATCTGTGACAGCCTGCGGCTGTTGGGCTGCACCCAGTCCCCTCCCAAGCTTCTCTATGCGCTGTTCCTTGCCTGCGAGAGCTGCCGTATCCTTGACCGATTTGACCGCTTTATGCGGGAGAATGTGGGGTTTGAAGTACTAGTCGGCTCATTTGAATCCGTCAGAGGAGAGCTCCTCCGGCAGCTTGCCGTGGCAGATTCCCTGCAGGATCTGCGGGCGGCCAGAAACACCTGTCAGCAGGCCAGTGCAGCCTTAAAGCTAAACAAACCGGAACACCCCCTTCGGGTGGGCATTGTAGGAGAACTGTATACCCTGATGGAGCCTTTTAGCAATTTCTTCGTGGAAAAGCAGCTCGCTAAGGACGGCATTTCCGTGAGCCGACTCATGGGCATCTGGTTTCTGCTCTTCGGGCAGCATCGAACCCGTGACCTGCGGGATTGCGGTGGTTACCTTCACTATCTGGTGGGAGCCAACGGCGTTCACAGCATCTCCCACAGCCTTAACTACGCAAAACAGGAGTATGATGGGATTATCCACATGAAGTCCTTCGGTTGTATTCCTGAACTCAACGCCACTCCCGCCCTCCAGGCCCTGTCCCGAGACTATAACATCCCTATTCTGGATTTGAGCTTTGATACTCAGACCAGCGAAACCGGCGTACAGACTCGTTTAGAGGCCTTCGCCGATATGATTCGTTTGAAAAAGGAGTACAACGATGCCGCAGTCAGCTAGCTTGGGTGTGGATATCGGCTCTGTTTCCACCAAAGGAGTGGTGGTTGACCAGCAGGGCCGGATCCTCGCCTCGGAATATTTATGGACGGAGGGCGACCCCATCTCCGCCACCAAAAAAGTCATTTCATCTCTCCACCGGCAGCTATCTCACGAGGTGCAGGTTCGCTCCGTGGGAACCACCGGCTCCGCCCGCCGCCTCATCGGCACCATGCTGGAAGCCGATGTGGTGAAAAACGAGATCACTGCCCACGCGAGGGGCACCCTCCTGCGGCATCCGGACATCCGTACCATCATCGAAATCGGCGGACAGGATTCCAAGATTATTCTCATTTCGGAGGGAGTGGTCACTGATTACGCCATGAACACCCTCTGTGCCGCGGGGACAGGGGCCTTTTTGTCTTCTCAGGCCAAGCGGCTGGGCATCCCTGTAGAAGAATTGGGGGACATGGCGCTAACCTCCAAAAACCCCAGCAAAATCGCCGCCCGCTGCACGGTGTTTGCAGAATCAGACATGATTCACAAGGCCCAGATCGGGCACGCCAAAGAAGACCTGGTGGCTGGACTTTGCCATGCGGTGGTGAGCAATTACCTGAACAACGTTGGCAAGGGAAAACACATTGAAGGCCCCGTCGCCTTTCAGGGTGGCGTCAGCAAAAATAAGGGTGTATCGCAAGCTTTTCAGTCCGAGCTAGGGCAGGAGCTTTTTGTGGATGAGGATTCTCACCTTATGGGCGCCTTGGGGGCTGCCCTCCTCTCTAGAAGTGCCCAGCGGGCTAAGTCCTTCGATTGGGAGATCGCTGACCTCGCCTTCCAGACTCGCGCCCACACCTGTGGCGGCTGCGGAAATCACTGCGAAATCGTTTCCTTCTATCGGGACGGCAGTCTACTGGACTACTGGGGTAACCGCTGTGAGATGGGGCAGGTTAGCAAAGGAAGCCAGATTATCAGCTAAATGGGATGCCCAGCGCACTTGTTTATTGCATAGAAAGGACGGTCATCATGGAAAAGCAGGCACGACATTCGGTCTCTCGCTCCCGAAAAAGATACCCCCTCTCCTTTGTAGATCGTATGGAACGGCACCACCTGCGATTCAGAGGCAGAGGAATCTCCCATCTATAAAGCCCATTGGAAAAAGCACTTAAAACAAGGCCGGGGGCAATCCCGGCCTTGTTTCGTCCGCTTCCCAGCCGCTCTGGACGGAAATTCTTCCGATTCCCTCTTTTCCTCTTTGCCGTGTTCCTGTATACTGATAAAATGATCTTAATCCTATATGCCTTTCAAAGAGGAGTCTCAGTATGATTTATGTATCCAACGTTTCCAAGCGATATGGCAAGTTTTTAGCCAATGACAAGGTCTCGCTCACTGTAGGTAACGGAGAATTGACGGTGCTTCTGGGCCCCAACGGAGCGGGAAAATCCACCCTCATTAAGTCCATTTGCGGCCTGCTGCGCTATGAGGGGTCCATCACCATTGACGGCCACGACAACCGCTCCATCGAAGCAAAGCAGCTTTTAGGCTATGTGCCGGAAATGCCGGTACTTTACCCCATGCTCACGGTCCTTGAGCATATGGAGTTCATCGCCCGAGCGTACCGTCTCACAGACTGGCAGGACAGAGCCGACGCCCTGCTGCGCCGCTTTGAGCTAGACGACAAGGTAAACAAGCTGGGCAAAGAACTCTCCAAGGGTATGCAGCAAAAGGTAAGCATCTGCTGTGCCCTCCTCCCAAACCCTCGGGCGGTGATTCTGGACGAACCCCTAGTGGGGCTGGATCCCCACGCCATCCGGGAGCTAAAACTGCTTCTTGGTGAGCTGCGCCGAGACGGTGTCTCCCTTCTCATCAGCACCCATATTATTGACAGCTTGGGAGACGAGTGGGACACCACCTGCATCATGACCAGAGGTTCTGTTGCCAGAGTCTGCCGGCGGGAGGATCTCTCCGGCGGGGATCTGGAGGACCTTTATTTTTCCATCACTGAGGGGAAGGATACCGAGGAAAAGGAGGCCCCCCATGAATAGCCTTTGGTATCTTCTGCGCAAGAGCATGAAGAACACCCTGCTGGAGATTATCCGGAAGCCAGGCAAGCTCATTCCATATCTTCTGGT
>JAGFXS010000068.1 GCA_017861415.1 Bacillota bacterium | reverse complement strand
GTTGTCGGACTCCGGCAAGGCCTGTGGTATGGGGTGTTCCATTCCGTGTCCGCGTTTTGCAATGCCGGCTTCGATCTCATGGGTGTCATGAAGCCCTTTAGCTCCCTTACATACTTTGCCGATGATTTCATTGTTAATATCACCATAATGACGCTGATTATTGTAGGCGGACTAGGATTTGTGGTCTGGGACGATATCCGAGAAAAGGGATGGAACTTCCGAGCCTACAATCTCCACTCCAAAATCATGCTCACTGCAACAAGCATCATACTCTTTGCCAGCGCGGCTTTTTTACTGATTTCCGAATGGAATGCATCTATGGCAGGAATGACGATGCCCGAACGAATACTAGCAGCATTCTTCCAGTCTGTTACGCCCAGAACTGCCGGTTACAATACCATTGATTACACTACCATGTCGTCAGGCGGCGTACTGCTCACGATGGCTCTCATGTTCATCGGCGGAGGCCCGGGTTCTACGGCAGGTGGAATCAAGATTACCACCTTCGTAGTACTCCTGCTTGCAACATTGTCCTACACCCGCGGGCGTGAGGAAATCAATGTGTTTCACCGTAGACTGGATTCTGTGTTGGTGCGAAAAGCATTCTGCAGTTCCATCTTTTATTTTTTATTGACGATGACAGGGGTACTGATTTTGTGCTTAAATCAAAACCTTCCCCTGCAAGGAGCACTGTTTGAGGCTTTCTCGGCCTTTGGTACAGTCGGTCTAACCTTGGGTATTACACCGGAGCTTTCCGGGCTATCGCAGATTGTCATAATCCTTCTCATGTACTCAGGCAGAATCGGAAGCCTGACTGTCATCCTCTCTGCTTCAGAGTATAAAAGTAGCGTATTGAAACAGCCTGTTGAAAAAATTGTTGTAGGGTAAAGTAAAGGAGAATTACATGAAATCATTATTAATTATTGGACTGGGGCGTTTTGGCACCCACCTGGCCATGAACTTAATGGAATTGGGAAACGAAGTCATGGCCGTCGACAAGGATGAAGCCGTGGTTCAAAAGCTTGTGCCATCGGTAACACGCGCGGAGATCGGAGATTGTATGGAGGTTGAAGTGCTGAAGGCACTGGGCGTGTCAAACTTCGACATCTGTTTTGTGTGCATCAGCGATGAATTTCAGGCCTCACTGGAAATTACCTCTTTGCTCAAAGAACTAGGTGCGGTGAAGGTAATCGCCAAAGCAGACCGTGAGCTGCATGCAAAATTTCTGCTGAAGGTCGGCGCAGATGAAGTGATCTATCCTGAACGGGACATGGCAAAGAGAACTGCCATGAAATACCATGCGAGGAACGCTTTTGATTACTTCGAACTGGCAACAGACTACGCCATTGCTGAATTGGAAGTACCGAAGTCGTGGTGCGGAAAAAGCTTGCGCCAACTGGATGTGCGAACAAAACATCGCATCAACGTTATTGGGGTGAAGATGGATGAACATGTAACCCCCATGACAAATCCGGATTTTGCGTTCCATTGTGGGGATCGTTTGGTCATTGCCGGAAGAAAGCAAGATATCGCGGCAATACTATCAGGAAAATAACAGGACTGTAGAAACATGCGGCAAGGGGTGGTACAATGTATGAGGGTGATTAATATGGGTCGATCGTTTCTGTTGAATGCTTTAAAAACACTGATCGTGATTGTCCTTGCCACAACCCTGAGCATGGTTCTTGAACAGCATTACCAGATCGGAAAAGAAAGCGTTATGATGGTTTTTTTACTTTGCGTTCTCTTTTCCACTGTCTGGACAGAAAGCTGGATTCAGGGCATCTTCGCATCTGCTATTTGTGTGGTGCTCTTTAATTACCTTTTTACAGAGCCAAGATTTACCTTAGCCATCCATTCCAGCAAAGACATTGTCTTTTTGGGCTTTTTCATTATTGCCGTCATTGTCTCCGTCCTGATTACCGTTCGCCTTCAACGGCAGATTTTCTTGGCGGCGGAAAATGAAAGAGCTGCAAAAACCTTATACAGCATCGCTCTTGGTTTTTTGACCGTAAATGGTGAAGATGAAATTTGCCAAAAGGCTTTGCGGTTCATTATGGATTATACCGGAGTTTCAAGCGAAATTGATATCACTGCTAACGCCTTTCCACGGGGAGATTTGATCTATCCAATCCAGCTTTCATCAGACAATCACGGCTTCATCCGCGTCTTTTCAGAGCAGCGCCAACTTAAACAAAAAGACGATATGATCATTCATGCCGTGGCCACCCAGGTAGGTATCGCAGTACACAGGGAGAGACTCCGCCGCGAGCAGGAGAATATTCGCTTCGCTATGGAGAAAGAGCGGCAAAAGAGTACGCTGCTTCGCAGTGTGGCCCATGACCTACGCAGTCCCCTCACGGCCTTGGAAGGGGAAAGCAACCTTCTCACGGAAAACTATGGCGAGCTTACCCATGAGGAACGGCAACTCCTGGCGGGACACATGAAGGAAGAGATTCAGTGGCTCACCGGCCTCATTGAAAATATCCTTGATATGACAAGGATCACAGATGGACAGCTGATTCTCAATCGTGAACCTCAACCGCTGGATGACTTGATCAGTGAGGCGGTTTCCCATACAAAAGAGCTTTTGAAAGGCCGAAAATTCTCGGTGACTCTTCCAGATCATGTAGCCGTCATTTGGGCGGACGGAAGACTAATTGTCCAGGTTCTTGTGAATTTACTGGAAAACGCAGTACGGCACACACCGGAATACACTGATATTCAGCTCTCTGCAAAAGTCACTGATGGCTCTGTGGAGATTACCGTGGCAGATACCGGTGAAGGGATTCCGGAAGACATGCGGAAGAGTATATTTGAGCGTTTTGTTTCTGTGAATCACCATGTGGCTGACGGAAAACGAGGTTTGGGACTTGGTCTTGCCATCTGCAAAACCATCGTTGAAGCCCACGATGGGAGAATCTGGGTGCAGGAAAACAATCCGCATGGCGCAGCTTTTACTGTGACGCTGCCCTTGGAGGCGTAATATGAAAGAGAAAACCAAAATTTTAATCATTGAGGATGACCATTATATCTCCAAATTTGTGGATGTATCTCTAACAAAGCAGAAATACGATGTACTCATCGGGAAGAATGCCACAGAAGGCCTGTTTCTCTTTTCTTCCTATGCACCAAACATCGTCATTTTGGATTTGGGTCTGCCGGATCGGGACGGTATGGAGCTGATTTCGGAGATCAAAAACCTTTCAGACACGCCTGTCATTGTGGTTTCCGCACGAGGACTGGAAAAAGAAAAAATTGTGGCTCTGGATGCCGGTGCCTTTGATTACATTACGAAACCCTTTCATATGGGAGAGTTACTGGCACGCATTCGCGTTGCAGAGCGGATCATGCTAAAAATACGTCTCGCCTCTCCACAGGAGCTAATCTATCATTGCGATTGGCTGCTGGTGGATTTTGAAAAGCGGTTGGTATTTGTTAATGACAACGAGATCCACTTGACCCCTTATGAATATAAGCTGCTTTGTATTATGATTGCGAACCGGGGAAAGGTTTTGACCTACAACTACATTGTGAAGGAGCTGTGGGGCTATGAGCACGGTGCGACAGAAAATGTGCGGGTGTTTATGTCACACCTGAGGCGAAAAATTGAGCAGGATTTGTCGGAACCCAGGTTTATTTTAACAGAAGTGGGCGTCGGTTACCGCTGGAACGATGCGTGACTCCTGCCGATACCCTCTCACCAAGAATCTCCCGCTTTCGAAAGAGCTTCCGCACACCTCTAACGACAAAAAAGAGGACAGCTTCCTTCCGGACTGTCAGCCCCCTCACGAATGCAGGTGCCACTAGGCAGAACCAACGTAAAACCAGCACAAGAACCCCATTTTCTTCCTTTCTTTATGGCAGCAAACTCGATATACTGGCTTTTTACCGACATTTGCGCACTATGCAATAAATACAAAACTGTTGACTTTTTATAGCTGATATCGTACAATATGCCATACAAATGCAAGCGACAAGGATCATTTTTGGGCGATGCGTCAGAAATTGCCTGCCGGAACATTTGGAATGATATAGGGAAATTGTTCCGCAAGTGGTCTTTGAAGGCTAGATTATTGCGAAAGGATGATACCTATGCGAGGGGACCCCTATGGCGGACACCGAGTAATTTCACCCCGCGGATTGCTGCCTCAGGCGGCTGACAAGATTAGCAACGATACAACCATCTATTCCAACGAAATTCTCATTGATGTCATTGCATTGCAACCCACAGCAACGGCTTTCGGACGCATTAAAAAGGATTGCGGAGAGAATCAGGACGCCATCGCAAAAGAGATTATGACTATTGTTTCCGATCGAGGAAAATTTCAGGATCCAGTCACCAAGTCAGGCGGAATGCTCATTGGCCGCATTTCTGCCATCGGGGATGATCTGCTGGGGAAAGTTGACGCCCAGGTCGGTGATAAGATTGCCACTTTGGTCTCACTTTCCCTGACACCGCTGAATATCCAGGAGATCACCGAAATTAATCTAGATACGGAGCAGGTTTTCTGTAAGGCAAGTGCCATTCTCTTCGAAAGCGGCATTTTCACCAAAATCCCCGAAGACCTGGGAGAAAAACTCACTCTGGCCATCATGGATGTGGCGGGAGCTCCGGCGCAAGTAGCCATGAACGTCAAGCCCAACGATACCGTTGTGATCCTAGGTGCAGGCAAGGCCGGTCTTTTGTGCCTAGCAGAGGCCAAAAAAAGAGTGGCCCCCACCGGAAAAGTCATCTGCCTGGAATATTCCAAACAACAGTGTGAAGTGGTAAGGCAACTCGGACTGGCAGACATTGTCCTGGAGGTAAACGCACAGGAACCCCTTAGCACCTATGACGCGTACATGGAAGCCACGGGCGGTCAGTTGGCGGACTTTGCCGTCAGTGCTGTGAACGTAGCCAATACAGAGCTTTCTCTCATCATGGTGACGAAGGATGAGGGGAAAATTTACTTTTTCAGCATGAGCACCGATTTCGTCAAAGCATCTCTTGGCGCAGAAGGTGTCAAAAAGTATACCGCCATGATCATCGGAAATGGATACTACCCGGGGCATGACAAAATCGCCTTTAACCTGATGCGTAGCAACCCTGGCCTGAGGAACTATTTTGAACAAAAGTTTGGTAACACCTAAAAGGAGTGTGCATTATATTATGGAACAAAAGGAAGCAATGATTCGGATTCGCATGAGCATGCACGACGCCCACTACGGCGGCAATTTAGTGGACGGAGCAAAGATGCTCCACCTCTTTGGCGACGTGGCGACTGAGCTTCTCATCCGCAGAGACGGTGATGAAGGCTTGTTTAAAGCCTATGACAATGTAGAGTTTATGGCTCCTGTCTATGCCGGTGACTACATTGAGGCCGTCGGGCGAATTGTCAGCGAGGGGGCTAGCTCCCGCAAGATGGTCTTTGAGGCTAGGAAGGTGATTATACCTCGTCCCGACCTAAACGAATCTGCCGCAGATGTGTTGGAAGAGCCTATTGTGGTTTGCAGAGCCAGTGGTACCTGCGTGGTTCCTAAGGATAAACAAAGAGGCTAAGCCTTAAAAATGGGGAGTGTATAACATGGAAAAATTGATCATTACCGCTGCGATTTCCGGGGCTGAAGTGACCAAAGATATGAACCCAGCCGTACCCTACACTGTAGAAGAGATCGGAAGAGAAGCCTATGCGGCCTACAAGGCTGGTGCCTCTATCATTCATCTCCACGTCCGCGAGGACGACGGAACACCCACCCAAAATAAGGACCGTTTTGAGTTGTGCATCAATGAGATCAAGCGGCTTTGTCCTGACGTGATTATTCAGCCCTCTACGGGTGGAGCTGTCGGTATGTCCGACGAGGAACGCCTGCAGCCTGTGGAACTTCACCCGGAAATGGCTACCCTAGACTGCGGCACCTGTAATTTCGGCGGCGACGACATCTTCGTGAACACCGAAAGTTCCATCAAGGTCTTTGGTGAAACCATGATCCGCTTGGGCATCAAGCCTGAAGTAGAGGTCTTCGACAAAGGGATGATCGATATGGCCATCCGTATGAACAAGCAAGGCTACATTAAGAGTCCCATGCACTTTAACTTCGTCTTGGGCGTCAATGGAGGTATCTCCGCCGAACCCAGAGATTTGGTGTTTATGGCAGAATCCATACCGCACGGCTCTACCTTTACTGTCAGCGGCATCGGCCGCAGCGCTTTCTCCATGGCAGCCCTGTCCATCATGATGGGCGGTCACGTCCGTGTGGGATTTGAGGACAACGTATATCTGTCCAAGGGCGTGCTAGCAAAGTCCAACGGAGATCTGGTTGAAAAAGTGGTTCGCTTGGCAAAGGAACTGGGACGAGAAATAGCGACCCCGCAAGAGGCGCGTGCAATACTCGGACTATAAGAAAACCGGTCTGGCGCAAAGGATACGGTATTCTGTATAACTTTGCCACATATGCCTCAAACTAGCGGCAAGAAGAGAGATCCACCGATTTGTACGGCGAATCCCTCCTTCTTGCCGTTTTTTGTGTTAAAACCGAAGTTCACCCTATTAAAAGAATACAAAGAAAGTAGTGAATTCAGTTTGAAGAGTAAAATCATCTCTGCGCAGGAGGCTGTCAGCAAATTGCAGGATGGCATGACAATTATGATCGGCGGTTTTTTGTCCACCGGCGCCCCCGAAACACTGATTGATGAGATTGTACGGCAAGGTATTGGAAATCTGACGGTAATTTGTAACGACACAGGTGTTACAGGAACAGGAATTTCCAAGCTGGTACATGCTAGACTCCTCAAAAAAGTAATAACATCCCATATTGGAACAAACCCAGAAACCGGACGGCAGATGATGGCCGGCGAGTTAGAGGTGGAACTAGTTCCTCAAGGAACCCTGGCGGAGCGGATTCGTGCAGGCGGAGCAGGTCTAGGGGGCTTTTTAACTCCCACAGGCATTGGCACGGAGGTTGCAGTCGGAAAAGACCTGCACACCGTGGATGGTAAAGAATATTTACTGGAGCTTCCTTTAAAGGCGGATGTGGCATTGATCCGCGGTTCCGTGGTGGACACCCGCGGAAACATGCTCTATTATGGGACCACCCGAAATTTCAGCCCCATCATGGCAACGGCAGCCTCCTTGGTCATTGCCGAGGCGGAGCGTGTGGTTCCCGTTGGAGAGATGGATCCCAATCATGTGGTGACACCCGGCCTATTTGTGGACTATGTTGTAGAGGAGGCGCAGTAAATATGTCAAAAGAGAAAGAAATCATTGCAAAGCGCGTGGCCCAGGAACTTCAGGAAGGCGACGTAATCAACCTAGGCATCGGACTGCCCACCTTGGTTTCGAATTATGTGCCAAATGATATGGATGTGCTTTTGCAGTCGGAAAATGGAATGATCCTGATGGGTCCGGCACCGGCGCCGGATCAAATTGATCGCAACATTGCAAACGCAGGGGCAAAGCCGGCGACGATTCTGCCGGGCGGGGCATTCTTTGACAGCGCCCTTTCCTTCTCCATCATCCGCGGCGGCCACGTGGATGTCACCGTGCTGGGCGCTCTGCAGATTGATGAAACAGGCAGTTTGGCCAGTCACATTGTACCCGGACAGATGGCCGCCGGTATGGGCGGCGCCATGGATCTGATCGCCGGCTCGAAAAAAGTGATTATTGCTACGACCCACACCGTGAAGGACGGCGTTCCGAAGATTCTCAAGCGCTGCACCCTGCCGCTCACAGCAGTGAATCGGGTCAACAAGATCATTACGGAACTGGCGGTTATGGAAGTTCATCCCCACGGCCTGGTGCTGACCGAACTGGCGGAAGGTGTCACGGCTGACTATGTACAGGAGCGGACGGAGGCAAAGCTCCATCTTGCTGACACCATCAAAACTATGCAGGTAAAAGATGCGTAAGCGTCTGTCAACCTGACTCGAGCGCTGGCTGGGCGGAACTGATTGCAGTCCCTCCTGCCAGCGCTCTTGTTTCTATTGCTCTTCCTGCCAGCAGGTTGCCCGCGGATCTTCTCTCTGTCAAAGTCTCCATATGATCTCGGCCGTGTCACCCGTTAGCAGGATTTTTTCAATAAAGCATGCCGCCGCAAGCTTCTTCTCGTGCGTCTTTCTGCTCTGAGATCAGCTTACTGCGCTCTTGATCAAGGCGGTCGATTTCTTTCCCTATGTACTGGGCTGTTACGTCACTACTTTCTGAAAGTGCAGCTATCAGACGCTCGATTTTCGTATCAACGGCACGCACCGCCTCGGGGAACCGATCCCGTTCCATGGACACGAGCTTTTCAGGGGGGCATAGTTTCATGAGCCGTTCCAGTTCCCACCGAACGGACTGCTCCAGCTCACGGATATCGATCTGAAAACTCTCGTCACAGAGCTGCAGATTGGAGCGACCGGAGCATAGCAGAAAATATTTGTCCAGCTGCT
Source organism: Bacillota bacterium (assembly GCA_017861415.1). Classification (GTDB taxonomy): domain Bacteria; phylum Bacillota; class Clostridia; order Oscillospirales; family Oscillospiraceae; genus Evtepia. The sequence goes on along the minus strand of JAGFXS010000068.1, from coordinate 8,832 downwards.
TATTGATTTTTACCGCATAATGGCAGCTTTTACATTTTAGCAGACCTGTCAGCCAACTATACTTCCCTGCTGAAGTTTTATCCAGCTGCTGGTTTTGATCCAGCCTGGCCTGGCATTGTAAAAACAGATCGGGTCGGATGAATCCCACATGGTTGGCCAGCGACAGCTTTTGGCTGGACTGCGGATACCCTCGTGTCTTCCCATCCCGCTTTCCAACGATGTTGCAGGCATGCAGACCAATAAAAGCTTCTATAGGCTGGGCAATCTCCACACCTTTGCTTTTGTAATACCAGTAAATATTTTCATCCGCCATAGCATAGACGGGGTTTTTCAAGATACGTGCCACACGAACCGTGTCCCAGCTTGCTCTGCGTGCTCCTGGAATCCCTACTTGATTCAGCCGCCTAGCCACTTCGCCTAAGGAAATGTCAGCGGCTGCATAAAAATTAAAAATCTCCTTTACGGTCTCCATCATGTCATTTGGGACTAGGGTGGGGATTTTTCTCCCATCTTCACTGTTAAGTCTCCCAATATCATACCCAAAGGGAGGTGGTCCGCCGGGCCAGGAGCCTAGGGAATGGCGATGATAGTAGTTAACCTTTACTCGTTCGGCAATGGTTTCCCGCTCTAACTGGGCGAAGGTCATGATGATGTTCAGCATGGCCCGGCCCATGGGCATTGTGGTGTCGAACTTCTCAGATACAGATTCAAAGGCAACGCAGTGCCTCTCTAATATCTCCCACACTCTGCCAAAATCTGCAATAGAGCGGCTAAAGCGGTCCAGCCTATAAACCAGAATCTTGGTGATGGCGCCCCGCTGGACGTCGGCCATCAACCTCTCAAAGGCCGGTCTGTTTGTATTTTTCCCGGAGAAGCCTTTGTCTCGGTATAGTTTGACATCTCCCTCAGCCTGCTTCTTGCATAACTCGATCTGAGATTCAATGGAAAGGCTGTCCTTTTTATCCAGAGACTGCCTGGCGTAGATCGCTTCCACAACTCATCCCGCCATTTCGCCATCTGTCGCATACGCCAGTCCTTGAAACAGTGTACTTATATAGACCGGCCGCCCGGATCTACTTTGATGAATGGCATCCAAACATACGCAGGCTAGCACTGCTATACGTTCCATATCATGCTCGTTTCGATACTGATGAATAATCTTCATGAGAATGCACCTCCACAGAATTTTATGCTCTGTGGGACGGCCCGTATGCCTCGCCAGCCATAATATCTCTGACAAGCTTTTTCACCCACCAATGATCTTTAGCAGTTTCAATGCATTGAAGGTCCTTCCAGTGGCGATAGCCTGGACTGGAAAGACCTCTGCGCCTCGGATATCTGTGGCCGGGTTACCTCCAGAATTCAGCCTGGCTCCATTGTCCTCTTCCATAACGCTGCCAAGAACACGCCTGAGGCCCTCCCTTCCATCATTGAGGCGCTAATCCAGGACGGCTATACCTTTGTCCCTATTTCCCAGCTGATTCTGACTGGAGACTACACCATCGACCACACCGGAAAGCAGCTTCCGGCCCAGCCAAAATAAATTGGTGCGCAGACGATAGTCCGATGCCCTTCCTGGTTTTCGGTCTTGTTATTGGATTTATTCGACAGCCTGACGCTTCCTTCAATAAATATATTGACCGATGCTTTCACTAATGGTAAGTTAAATGTAGAACATTGACCAATTGCTGCTGCATGTATCACTACGAAAGAAGGGATTCTGTATGAAACTGTGTACGCTCTACCTCGGTCGCATGGAGTTTTTACGCCTGCAACTCATCGCCTGCCAGGATGAAACCGAACTTGTCACTTCTCCAACCCCAGCATTCCTCATTTCGCACCCGGAGCTTGGACTGATTCTCTATGATACCGGGAACAGCCCCTTTTACGGCACGGAGTATACTCAGTTCATTCGGGAGACGTATCCTGTGGTTGAGTTTATTTCCATTGAGGACGCCCTAGCCAAAAAGGGCTTTAAGCCTTCCGATGTGGACATGATCATCCTCTCCCACCTTCATTTTGACCATGCCGGCGGATTGAAATACTTCCGAGGAACCCGCGCTATTAAAAACGTCGTCATCTCCGAGGCGGATCTCAAAAACGCCTATTACAGCATCGCCACCGGCAACAGCGGCGCTTACATTAAGAGTCTCTTTGATTTTGAGGATATTTGTTTTAAGCCCATCAGCGAAACCACCCAGCTAGCCCCCGACCTCACCCTCTTCCTTCAGGAATCCCACACCCCCGGGGTCATCGGTTTGCTCCTAAACACCCAAAGCCATGGGAATCTGATCCTAACCAGCGACACCGTCTATCTGCAAGAAAGCTTCGAAAAGCGGCTTCCCCCAGGGGGCGGCATTAACAAGACCACCGACGAGTTCTTTCAGAATCTGGACAAAATCCGGCAGATGCAGGAAGAACACAACGCCACCCTTATTTACGGTCATGATTACCAGCAGCTAATGGACTGGGTCTTAAAAGGCTGGGTTGAATGAGAACTACCGCCCCAGATATCCAACACAGCGACTGTAAACTATGATTTGACCCCCGTAAACGCAGGGCGGATCTTTAGATCCGCCCTGCGTTTTTGACCAATGACCAGAAATTACCGATAATCAACGGTTTAGAGGAAACAAGTTTTCAATCCAGTATTGTAAAACACCGTCGTTTTGTTATACTAAATAAAACTTCTTTCCTTATTTTTTACCTTCTCAAAAAAGGAGGCCCCCATGTCCGACTATTCCACCCTCTTCGAGCCCCTGCCTAAGGGACCTATCTCCGAAATCATTGTCCAGCGCATTGCAGACGCCCTGATTGGCGGAGAACTGAAGCCCGGAGATAAAATCCCCACCGAACAGGAGTTTAGTGATCATTTGTCCGTGGGGCGAAACGCGGTGCGGGAGGCCATTAAGGTATTAGTGGCCTTTGGCGTTTTGGAGGTACGGCGCTCGGAGGGGACCTTTGTGGTGGATCGCTTTCATCACAACCTCCTCAATCCTCTGCTCTACAGCCTACCAATTACAGAGAAGTCCATTGATGACATCCTGGAGTTCAAGGTAGGCATCCATTACACCATGTTCTATCTGGCGATGCTCCACGCAACCGACGATGAAATCACTCAGCTGCGCCAGTATTGCGACCGCTTTTATGAAGCGTCTCTGCGGGATCCGGTGGATGTTCAGGAACTCTTCGAGACCAGCGAGCGCTATAACCTCTTTCTAGGCGAGGTGACCCACAATCCAATGTTCATCCGACTCAACGAAATTGCCCTCCGGGTCGCGAAATATGCCCGGATCAAAACCATTGAGGTCACTATTTCTCAGGGCCAGCCTACCTTCTGGGCAGAAACCTACTACAAAGACCTGCCCATTCTAGAGGGACGCCGTATGGAGGATGTACCTGCACTGATGAAGAGGCGCCTCTGCCTGTGGCGTGACATGATGGAAGATGTCGGCGGGAGTGGAGCGGGCAGCGCTACATAGCCGCCCACTGGAAAGGTTGATGTGCAAAGATATGTTTTATCAGTTTATTCATACTTTTTTACTCGGGGTGGGTGTGATCCGTTTTGCCCGGTTGGGCAGTATCATTATTCTGCTTTTAGTGGCGATTGTTCTGGCCGTTTTTCTCCAACTGCTGACCCGAACAATCCTTGCTTCTATGGCAAAAAAAACAAAGGCTCGTATGCACGCCCAGTGGCCTTCCGCTCTGCTAAAAAATAAAATTCCCCAACGGCTTTCTAATCTGGTTATACCTCTGGTGATTTTACTGGTGGCTGGAGATTCTCCCCAAGCCATTATTCCTCAGGCCGTAGGCGTGATCACCATCCTTGCCCTCCTCTTCCTCCTGTTCGCTGTTTTAGGGGTTGTGGATGATGTCTACGCCTCCCATGAAATTTCAAAAATCAGACCCATCAAGGGCCTTCTGCAAATCATTAAGGTAACCATTTCCATCATTGCAGGCGTCGCTTCTTTGTCGGTTCTCCTTGGCCAGAATCCCTTCCTGATGGTAGGCGGTATCGGCGCCTTTGCCGCCGTAGCCTCTTTCGTTTTTAAGGACCCAATCCTGAATTTTGTGGCCGGAATTCAGCTCACCGCCAATAATATGCTGCGCATCGGCGATTGGATTGAGGTGCCCCGGTACGACCTTAGCGGCGACGTAACGGAGATCTCCATGACCACGGTGAAGGTTCAGAATTTTGACCATACCATCACCTCGATTCCTGCCCAACATCTGGTAAACGATGCTCTCATCAACTGGCGGGGCATGCAAGATGCCGGTGGCCGGAGAATCAAGCGGAGCATTCACATTCACGCCGGCCATGTGCGCCTGTGTGACGAAGAAATGATTGACCGCTTTCGCCGCATCGCCCTCATCACTCCATATATGGAGCTCAAGCTGGCAGAGCTGGCCGTCTATAACCAATCCCGCTCCGTTCTTCAGGATGAGCCCCTTAACGTGCGTGCGCCAGCTCACCAATCTGGGTACCTTCCGCGCCTATATGGTGGCGTATCTTAAGGCGCATTCTGGGATTCACCACGGGATGATCACCATGGTCCGCCAGCTGGCCCCCGACGACAAGGGCATCCCTCTGGAGGTCTACGCCTTCACCAATACCACCGAATGGGAGCCATACGAGAATATTCAGTCGGACATTTTTGACCACTTTTTCTCCGCCGCCCAAGCCTTTGGCCTGGAAATTTACCAGAGCCCCTCCGGCAGCGATCTACGCGGCTGGTCGCTTCCCGAACAGCAGACGGAGTAACCACCTCTCCCTGCAAATAAAACAGAGCCGGACAGCAGACAGGGTATTCCCCTCTGCCATCCGGCTTTTTTCAGTTGCTCTGCCGCGCCGCCTCTACATCCGCTTTCAGCTGCAGCCAGGCGCTCTCATTTTTTACATAGTAAATGGGGCATTCCTTCCCCGTAGCGTCATAATGCCGGATCAGAGCATCCTCCCCCTCCAGCTGACAGGCGTCCATGAGCCAGGCCGTGAGCCGAACCACGGAATCATAGCTGGCCTCTGTGAACTTCCCCTCCTCATCGGGATGGCAGACCTCGATGGAAATGGTATCCCGGTTCCGTTCGCTGGTGGCGGATGACTTTTCCTCCAGGGGGATAGATTGGATAATCTCCCCGTCTAATCCCACCAGAAAATGTGAGTTCACTTTCGTTCCCGGGTTCCCGTAGTAGTTTCGGTTTTGCTCTGCCGTGGTGCCCGGGTTTCCCACGTAGTGGATCACCACCGCATTGCAGGCCTCCAATAGATCACCACGTCGGGAATCGCTGTCTTCCGGCAGGATCTGCTGATCCACCCAGTCAGGAACCTCCAGACCGGCTATCCGGGCGATCTGGGGGTCTGTGATGATCCGCGCACCCTCCCCCCGGGCAAGAAAATAAACGGCGCTCAGCAGGCCCGCCAATAGCAACACAGCCACCAGAACCATTCTTCTATCAACAGACTTCTGTCTAGCCCTCTTTCGCGCCCTGCGGCGGCGGCTCGATTTCTGAGGAACGACTGCGGTACTCATGGAATTGCCTCTCTTCCCTTTCGGAACATCAAATGTGTACGAATTAACTTAGTACACTATACCATATGAACCAACAGGAATCAACCATTTAAGACATCTTGCCTATCAAACAGGCCCCCGTCCATGGGACGGAGGCCTGTTTTCGATTCCGTAAGTGCTAGTAGATCAAGGTTCTACATTTCCCCCGTTTGCATTGCCGTTGTCCGAATTTTGAGGCTCCCCCCCTTGTCCGGGTACACTGGGCGTCTCGTTTGGATTCTGCCCCTCAGGTATTTCAGGCTGGGTCTCTGGCTCCGGCGCAACATGGATGGTACAGGTCTCAGCGGGAACATCCTCCCGGAACAGGTAAACGTTGTTGGCATACTCGCCGCAGAATTCATTTGCTCGCAGTCCACTTTCGGCACAGAGGGAAACCCAGATCATCTCCTGCCCGGCGGGCTTTTCGAAGTCTTTTTTAGGAAGCCCTTGGTGGACTTTTTCCATCACCTTCCGGAACAGAACGGTAGAGGGATTGCCGCTGACATTTCGCATCGCTTCCTGAACATCGAACCCGGTCCAGACGGCAGCGGTATAGTAGGGTGTGTAACCCACAAACCAGAGATCCTTACGGGAACTGGTGGTACCCGTCTTACCTGCGATAGCCTGTCCCTGGAACTTGGCAGCGGTGCCTGTACCACTGTTTACAACGGTTTGAAGCATACTGGTCATATAGTAGGTTGTTTTTTCCTTGAGGATGACCTCACCGGTACGCTTCTTTTCCAGCAGGACTTCACCTTTGCTGTCCGTTACCTTGGTGTAAAGGGTGGGTTCATAGTAAACGCCGCCGCGGGGAAATGCTGAGAAAGCTGCCGCCATATCATAGGTGGTCACGCCGTCTGTCAGTCCGCCCAACGCTAGGGGAGCAAGGTCAATATCTGAAAAAACCTTGTTGCCTACGGTACGAGATTCAACCAGCTGGATGTGGAACCGGTCTCGCATAAACTCATAGCTCACCTGCGGCGTCACCAGCTTTGCCAGCACCTTCACCGCCACGGTGTTAGCGGAAACCCGCAGGGCCTCTGTAATGGTCATGGGGCCTCGGTATGCGCCATAGGAGTTCACAGGCCAGCTTTGCTCCGTATTGTAGGGGCTGTCTACCTCTGTGCTTCCAGGGGTAATGAGCCCCATCTCCAGGGCAGGCCCGTAAACTGCCAAGGGCTTGATGGACGAACCGGGAGGACGTTTGGAATCGGTGGCCCGATTCAGCACCCGGCTACCTTCTTTCTCTCCCACACCACCGGCTAGAGCAGCAACGGTGCCAGTCTCATTATTGATAATGGTAATCGCCGATTGAAGCGCAGTTCCCTTGGACGAGGTGTAGTTCAGATTGGCTCGCTCCTGATAGACGGCATCCACAGCAGCCTGCACCGAGGGCTCATAGCAGCTGGCGATCTGAAGGCCACCGGCATAAACCATGTTGGCAGCCATGTCTTGAGAGTAGCCCAACTCCATGAGATCCTTAATGACTTGGTTAATTACAGCGTCCACGTAGTAGCTGTATGCTTCCCACTCCCGGTTGGAGTCCTCTCCACGGGCGAAGACCATCTCCTGGGCCACGGCCGCATCATACTCCGCTTTGGTGATTTTGTCCTGATCCCGCATCGCCGCCAAAATGGTCAGCTGGCGGTTCCGGTTCCCCTCCTGGTTTTGATAGGGGTTATAGAGAGATGGATTGTTTGTGATGCCGATGAGGCTGGCACATTCCGCTAGCGTCAGCTCAGACACATTTTTACCAAAATAGATATAGGAGGCGGTGTAAACACCGTTACAGCCCTCTCCCAGATAAATGTAGTTTAAATACCACTCCAGAATCTCTTCCTTATCGTAGTTGTCTTCAAACTCCAGGGCGCGGAAAATCTCCTTGATCTTCCGCTTCACCGTCACCTGATCCTCCTGGGTAAGGTTTTTGATGAGCTGCTGGGTAATGGTGGAGCCGCCTCTGATGTTGTTGCCGGTAAACATGCTCCGTATTCCGTTGGCAGTACCGATCCAGTCCACGCCGTTGTGCTTGTAAAAGCGCTTGTCCTCAATGGCAATGGCTGCGTCCACCAGATCCTGAGGGATATTTTCATACTCCACCCACTGACGGTTTTCCCGGCCATGGAGGCTCTGCAGTGGAACCTGCTCTCCAGAGGCTTTATCCGTATAGTAAATGGTACTGGTAAGATCGGGGGAGAAACTGGACAAATTCAGCCCCACATCGGGCATGATCACTACCTTAATATACATAGCCGCCATGCAGGCCAGCATGGCACCCGTGACCACAGCAATGAGAAAGAGGGTACCTAAAAACCGAAGCAGCGGCCCCTTGTCCCTCTTGCTTTCTCCTCGCTTGGTCTGATTCGTTTGATTTGTCAAAAAGACACCTCCGGATGGTCGCGTTCCGGCTCAGCTGGCAGCCGGCCCCTTGTCGGGAGTATACCACACCGCAGCCTTGCCAAAGAGCCGCAGCAGGTTCCGTTTCTTCACATAATTTTGTCTCAGCGCAGGCAACAAAACAAAGACTTCAGCCGAACCTTCCACGGTTGTAGTCCATATTCTGCAATCCTTGCCCTGCAGGCAAGATACCTCTTATTATACCACAGCTTGCCCGTTTGTCTATCCCCCCTTTTTTGACGGGAGGTGGAAAAAGCTGACGGAAGATTTTTATAGCCTATACTTGCAATTTTTAATTGTTCGGGTTACAATAAAAGCGACAAACAGGAAGGAGCTTTGCTTCATGAATGATAACTACGGATCTAATTTTATCACAGTCACAGATGAGGCCGGAAACGAAATAGAGTTGGAACATCTGAACACCATAGAATGGAATGGAAACACCTATCTTGCCTTCTTCCCTACGGAGCAGGAGGGGGAAGAGGTTGACGACGAAGAGATGGGCCTGATCATCCTCAAAGTCTTGGAGGAAAACGGCGAAGATATTCTCTCCACCCTAGACAGCGATGAAGAGATGGATGCCGTATACGCACAGTTTATGGAGCATCTTTTTGACGACGAGGACGAGGACGACGAAGACGAATAATTCCTTTTCCCTGCGCGGTGCGTGACCCGCTCTTTTAAACCCACATTTACGAAACGGGATGCTGACTCAGTTCGTGGCTTGCAGGCCTCCCGATCTCCTTGAGGGATTGGATGTTGGAAGCAAAAAAACGAGCTGGAGGCGACCCACCTGCCATTACGTGCAGGTTTTAATTGAGCTGGCACGGCCGAGGCGGGGCAATCTTAAATTTTCCTACAAGCAAATAAAAAACTACCGCTCTTTCAG
>JAGFXS010000148.1 GCA_017861415.1 Bacillota bacterium | reverse complement strand
GAAATTGCCGGTCTGGAAATCGTGGAAGCCCGGATTACAAACCTGGCCTACGCGCCGGAAATCGCCGCCGCCATGCTGCAGCGCCAGCAGGCCAGCGCCATCATTGACGCCCGGCAGATGATCGTGGAAGGTGCTGTGGGAATGGTGGAGACCGCGCTTTCCAAGCTCAGTGAAAATCATATTGTGGAGCTGGACGAGGAACGGAAGGCTGCCATGGTCAGCAATCTTCTGGTGGTCCTCTGTGGCAACAAGGATCCGCAGCCGGTGGTCAACAGCGGCTCTCTGTATTAAACAATTCCTATGGCGAAGACAGAGGATAAAAAGAAACAGGTGCCTCTGCGCATCTCCGATACTCTGTATCAAGAGCTCTCCGCTTGGGCACAAGACGATTTCCGCTCACTGAACGGCCAGATTGAATACCTGCTGACGGAAAGTGTCAAGTGGCGCCGCCGCAAAGGTTCAAAAACTGCAGATGATACCTCTCCAGAATAAACAGCAGCCGCAGTCCCAATTGGGACTGCGGCTGCTCCATGTTATGCTCTTTTGAGACTGTTATTCTGCCGTGTTGCTTTTTTCGGGCTGCTTTTGTGCGTTATCTTCAGCGACCCGTTCAATGAGTTCGGCCAGTGCCCCTGTACCGGAATTAAGCACACGATTCACCCGGCTCACCGTAGCGGAGCTGGCCCCCGTTTGGCTGAGAATCGCCGTATAGACCATTCCTTCATGAAGCATTTGGGCCACGTCGAAGCGCTGCTCTATGGCTCGAAGCTCTGTCATGGCACAGATATCTTCGAAAAAACGAACGCACTCCTCCACGGTTTCCAGCTTTACAATGTGCTCGTAGAGCGCCATGCTGCGCTCCTTTTTCATCATACGCGCCACGGTCCTCTTCCCCTCTCTTTAGCCTTTATTCTGTTGACACACCAACTGATCTGCGCCATAGCGTTTCCGCAGCAGGGGCTTTTCAATTTTCCCTGTTGCGTTCCTAGGCACCTCCGCGAAAATGATCTCTACCGGGCGCTTATAGCGAGGCAGCTCCAGGCAAAACGCCCGGATTTCCTCCTCCGTGCAGACGGCGCCCTCTTTCACCTCCACAACAGCTCCGGCGATCTCCCCCAGACGCTTGTGGGGCAGGCCGATTACCGCCACATCCTTCACTTTTTCGTGTCCTCGAATAAATGCCTCAATTTGTACCGGGTAAATATTCTCCCCGCCGCTGATGACCACATCCTTTTTCCGGTCTACCAGGAAATAGAAACCGTCCTCATCCACAACAGCCATGTCGCCGGTGTAGAGCCACCCATCACGCAGGACTTCCCGGGTGGCCTCGGGGTTGCGGTAGTAGCAGGTCATAAGGCCGGGGCCCTTCACGCAGAGCTCACCTACCTCACCTCGGGGCAGAATCTCTCCGCCTTCTCCCACGATTTTGCACTCCCAGCGGTAACCGGGGATTCCGATGGCACCTACTTTATGAATATTCTCCATGCCCAGGTGGACACAGCCAGGCCCCGCGGACTCGGAAAGGCCGTAATTGGTATCATACTGATGATGAGGAAAATAACTGCGCCAGCGGCTGATCAGAGAGGGCGGCACTGGCTGGGCACCGATATGCATCAGACGCCAGGAATCCAGATTCATCTCGGAAAGCTTGATTTCCCCCCGATCCAGCATGTCCAGTATATCTTGCGCCCAGGGTACCAGGAGCCAGACAATGGTACACCGCTCCTCGGCGACAGCCTGGAATGTAAAATGGCTTTGGGAAAGCCTGTGGTGCCCGATGAAAAATAGATGGCCGCATCGTCATCATCCGTGATCAGAACCTGCGGATCTCCAGAGGAGCAGTCCGCGGACAGTTCATGGTAGCTCTCTGCAAAGTCTGGACAGCCATCCCCCACATAAATCAGCAGCCGGCCGCGCCCTAGGCTGTCGGCAATGGGGGCTAAGCGATCCACAAATTCCAGGCCAAAGACGAGAATGTCCACCTCCGCCAAGTTGGCACAGTATACAATTTCTTCAGCTGAATATCGAAAATTAAAGGGAACTGCCAATGCGCCTGTCTTCAGAATTCCGAAGTACACAGGAAGCCACTCTAAGCTGTTGTACATGAGAATAGCTACCTTATCCCCTTTCCCCACACCTCTAGACAGAAGCATATTGGCAAAGCGGTTGGCCTTCTCGTTCATGACCCCCCAGGTAATCTCCCGGCGGTATGACTCCCCGGAGTTAGTCTGCACCAGCGCGGATTCCTTCCAATCCATACGCTTCCTATCCGACACCTCAGGGTTGCGCTCCACCAGAGCAACCTCATTGCCGTACAGCTTTACATTGCGTTCCAAAAAATCGGTGACTGGCATAGGGACAAATCCTCTCTATTCTCCCCCAATGCGGGTGGCGCTTCAGTTTTCCACTTTAACCTTTTAAGCATTAAAGTGCTATTGTTAAGCTACCATGGTTTGGATAAAAAGTCAAGTCGCACATCCTTTTCCAGAGGAGGCACCGACCATACAAAAAGAGACGACCAGAACCGGCCGCCTCTCCTACATGCCTTTGCCCTGTGCAATTGCCCAGTTCCAACAGCCCTTGTGCTGTAAGGCGAGAAATACTCCTACATGCCTTTGCCCTGTGCAATTGCCCAGTTCCAACAGCCCTTGTGCTGTAAGGCGAGAAATATCTCAATTAGTGGCATCTTTCCAAGGACACGAGTTAGCCTTATACACACAGCGTGCCTTTGCACAGAAGTTGCAATGCTTATAATACTCCGCTTCTGAGATCGCAGCCTTTCTCAGCATGCACCAAAAAGTGTCTTCTCTTTGCGCATAGTAGCAACAATGGCCGTATTGGTTCAAACTGAATCTTCCTCCGCTTCTGTTTGAATTCGTGACGTGAAAGCCACACGTGTGATTAGACAGTAGCCTCCACTTTTCTATATTTTATACCATTGTTTTGTAACAATCAAGTGACCAGGGTCACAACTCTCCAAATATTTCTTTCTCTCCGCGTAGCCCTGCGGACTTTTTCACGCCTCACCGCTTCTCACCGACATATTGTTCCTCTGTCCGTACCACAAAAACCCGGAGAGCCCCCTCAGTCAGAGGCCCCCCGGGGTTGTCATTCCAGTACACTGGAGGAAAAATACCCATAGGTATTTTCCGCGATATAGTAGTAGGATATACCCACGTCCAGACCGGCATAAGCATATTGCTTTTCTAATGACTCATGGTAACGAGTCTTAACAATTCCGTTGGATAGATGATACAGACTTCCACAGCGCAGGAAAATGGTATTCTCATTAACCATCACCACTTCGAGGATGTTATTTTTCAAACTTCTTGAGGCAAATTCCCAGCAAGCCTCTGGATTGTTGATCAAATCCTCACCGGCATCAAGCTGATCAAAAAGCTCTCCTGCCAGGATATTGATATCATCCTGGTATTCCTGATAAAAGGCGCCCGTATCCGGCAAGCTTCCGCCTTCTGACTCCACAGGCCTGAGAATCAGAACGAGCGTACAAACAGCTATCGCCAGCACCAAAACAACTGCGTTGGTGGCCAGAACCGGTCCATCGGTCCCAGTATGCTTTCGTTTCATTCTAACTCTCCCCTCAGGCGCCTTACTCCAAGGACTCCCATGGTTGTCACACTCTACAGCCTATGCCCAAAAGGGCGATCCTATGCTGTACGCATAGCGTCGTTGTTGCACCTGCAGTCTTATCAGGCAAAGATCCCCTCTACGGATATATTTACACCAAGGTGGCCGTGATAATAGCCATCTTATAGACTTCATCGGCATCACAGCCGCGGGAGAGGTCGTTGATAGGTGCATTGAGTCCCTGGAGGATAGGGCCATACGCCGCAAAGCCACCCAGACGCTGGGCAATCTTATACCCGTGCATCTCTCCGTCAATAGCCAGATCAGGTGCAGCAGCCTTGGCCTTTTCACAGGCGTTTCTCACCTTATCCACGTCGTCACCCTTGCCCGAACCCTTGGTGGAGTAGCTCAGGAAAGCTACCTTGGGGTCAATGCCGAAGAGCTTCGCTGTCTTGGCGCATTCAAGGGCAGTCTCCACCAGTTCATCCTCGGTGGGATTAATCTGAATGGCGCAGTCACCCATGCACAGGCGCTCATCGGTACCGTCGGCATGGTCACGCACCAGAATAAAGCAGGAGGACACCACGTTGTTGCCGGGCTTGGTCTTAATCAGCTGCAGTGCGGGACGCACCGTGTCAGCGGTGGAATAGGTGGCACCACCGAGAAGGGCATCCGCTACGCCCATCTTCACCAGCATGGTGCCGAAGTAGTTGCCCTTCGCCAGATTCTTGCGGCAGTCCTCGGGGGACATCTTACCCTTACGGAGCTCCACCATGGTGGCTACCATAGCGTCCATTCCTTCGTAGGTCTCGGGATCATAGATCTGAATGCCTTCAATGTCAAAACCGCCGGCCTTGGCAGCAGCCTCCACTTCGGGCACCTTACCCACCAGCTTGGCCGTCAGAAATCCACCGGCTTTCAGGCGGGCAGCCGCCTCTAAAATACGGGCATCGGTACCCTCGGTGAATACAATGGAACGGGGATTTGCTTTCAGCGTTTCAATCAATTGATCAAACATAGTATGGTATACCTCCAAATTTTATTCATGGAGCCCCGCAGAAAACCCGCGGCGCTTCAAAGGATCGCAATTTTAATTGTTTCCCAGTATAATATTTCATTTTATCACCATAAAAAGTAAGATTCAAGAGCTAACCGCTCCTTTCCTCCCATTTCTCACGCGGCAGAATGCAACGACACAGTCGCCGAGCCGTCTCGGGCAACTTCTCGGCCGGCAAGCCGGAATAGTTAATCACCAGTACATGCTCTTCCCTAGTGCCTGTATCGTGGTAATACTGAGAGACGGCACTTAGCCGCAGGCCCTCCGCCTGGGCTGCCTGCAAAAGATCCACGTCGGTCTGGTAGGTATTCACCTTCATCAAGAAGTGAACCCCCGAATCTTCCTGCGTGATTTGGACATACTCTCCCAGAGGGCCACGCCGAATCTCCGAAATGAAAGAATCCCGAAGAAACCGATAGTGATTCCGCATTCGATTAATGTGCCGCTCAAAATGTCCCTCGAACAAAAACCGAGCCAGAGTCAGCTGCTCAAAGCAGGAGACTGTTCCGGAGTCAAAGCCCAAGGTATCATAGAACCGCCGCACCAGGTGCCACGGCAGCACCAAATAGCTGATTCGGAACGCCGGGGCCAAGCTTTGGGAAAAGTTGTTGATATAAATGACCCGTTCTCCTTCGTCAATGCTTTGGAAAGTAGGAATGGGCCGGCCAGATAGACGGAATTCACAGTCATAGTCATCCTCAATGATATAGCGGCCATCCCCTTCCGCCGCCCAAGCGAGTAGCTCATATCGGCGGCTTACAGGCATTACCAGCCCTGTAGGAAAGTGATGGGACGGAGTAATGTGGAGCACCTCTGCCCCGGATTCATATAGGGCACGGGGGTGGACTCCCCCTTCATCCAAGGGAATGTGCCGACAGTCTACATCGTTGCGTTCGTAAATACGAGTCAACCGCAGGGGCCCCGGATCCTCCACGCCGTAAATCCGGTGCCGCCCTAAAAGTTGAATAAGCACACTGTAGAGATATTCCGTTCCCGCCCCTACGATAATCTGTTCCGGGGAGACCCTCATCCCCCGAAAAGCACGCAGGTGCTCGGCGATGGCCTCCCGCAGCTGCAGCATTCCTCCGGCAGGACGGTCAGTAAGCAGCGTCTTCTCATCTTCCACAGCCATCACCTGGCGCAGAAGGCGCAACCAGACGGAAAACGGGAACAGATCCGCCGCCACACCGCTGTCGGTGAGATCCGCAAAATAGTCTCCCCGCTCCCGGTCTGTAACAGCAATCCGCGAAGGGGGGGGCGGCGGCGGTTTGGGCTGGCGATCCAGCGCCGACACAAAAAACCCTCGCTTGGGTTTGGCATATAAATACCCTTCAATCACCAGCTGGGTGTAGGCATTTTCCACCGTGGTATTGCTGACGCCCAGATTTTTGGCAAAGCTTCGCTTGGAGGGCAGCTTTTCATGCGCCGCCAGCTTTCCGGTAACGATATCCTCTCGAATACAGCGGTATAGGTGTTCATACATACTGCCCGGCACTTGACTATCAAAGGAATACGTAAGCAAAGCCAAGCCTCCTTTTCATCTGGCCTCTTTACTCTATCAGCTTTTGAGCCTCTTAGCCAGATCAGTTTCCATTATAGACGAACCCTACTACCCTGTAAAGGGTCCTTTTCCTAGTTTACCTCTTCGTCAATTTTCCCGATTTTTTCGACTTTCATTCTCAATTTTTACGGCAGCTGGACAGCGCTTATTTTCCGACTCTTTTTTTCTTGTGAACTATGACAGAAAACGCAAGTCAATTCCTCTGTTCCATGCACCAACCTGCAAATAAAAACTGTGTCATTAACGTTTTCGGTTC
>JAGFXS010000067.1 GCA_017861415.1 Bacillota bacterium | reverse complement strand
CGCTCCGGACTGTTAAAATCCTCAAAGCCGGCGGTAAGGTCGGCACAGCTCACGGTGCCCAGCTTTGCTTCCGCCTCTCCGATTAGGGCGGCAAAGAGGGGGTAGATATCCTCCCGAAGCTGGCGAGAGCGCTCAGCGGGGTCTTCAACGGCGAAGGGATCCTTGCGACCCCTTTGGGTACCTAGAGAGAGCACCGCAGCTGTGACGGCGCCGCAGATATGTCCTGTGTGCCCGATACCTCCGCCAAAGCCGGTGGCAAGACACAACGGCTCCCGGCCGAGACCGTGGGCGTCCAAAAAGGCGAGAAATACGCTCTCCGCACAGTTAAGACCCGCCCCGTAGTTTTCACGGGCAAGGGCCTCGGTCCGTTCGTGGGCGGCTACAGATTCCTGTTTATTTGTATCCATATACGACACTCCTTTTCGCCGGGGATGACCTACTTATCATCTTCACCTGCTATTCCATAGGGGGAGGAGGACTTAATGTTCGGTCCTGTCTGTTTCTGGGTCCGCTACCGTTGTTTCAGTTTCTGCTTCCTCTTCTTCATCCTTGTCCAGTGCTGCAAAAAAGCTTTGGGCTACGATGGAATCACCAAAGCGGCCAAGCTTTTCTTTGATAAATCCACGTATCGTCGGGGACTCGGTCTGTTTTTTATAGCGATCCCAAAAGGTACCAAAAACAATAAAAGCGATAACAAACAATGCAGAAAGAACAATATGCATCAGTATCCCTCCTGAGATCAGATAAGTTTGATACTTTATCATAACACGAGTAAAAATCATTGTCTACGGCCACCCTTTCTTTTTGAGGGATTTTATAGTATACTATATAGTGAAAATTCAAAACAAAAGGGTAAGGGGACGATTGGAATGGAGAAGCCAATAGAGCGCTCCTGCGCAGATTGCGCCGTAACCAGCTGCAACGGTCATGAAGACAGGGGATACCCTCCATTTTGCCCCACGGCGGCACTGGATCCGGAGCGGCGAAACGCCCTGATGGCGGACTATGAGGAGCCGGAGACTCTGCAGATCATGCAGACCGCTGCTCTGGTGGAGCTGGAGGGCTACTGCAAATGGACCCGGGTACAGGAGATCATGGAATTTGCCCGGCGAATGGGCTACACCCATTTGGGCATCGCCACCTGCGTAGGACTCATACGGGAGAGCAGGATCTTGGCGGAGATTCTCCGCAGTAACGGCTTTACAGTGACGGGAATGGGCTGCAAGGTGGGCGCCGTGCCTAAGGTTTCCATGGGCATTGATCCCGCCTGCGAAGCGATCGGACCGAATCTCTGTAACCCAATCCTCCAAGCGGCCCTTTTGGCGGAAGGTGGCACGGAGCTAAATATTGTCATGGGTCTCTGCGTGGGGCATGACAGCCTGTTTTACCGCCACTCCAAGGCGCCGGTGACCACCCTGGTGACCAAGGATCGGGTGTTGGGACACAATCCCGCGGCGGCCCTGTATACGGCAAATAGCTACTATAGCGGCCTTAAAGGGGAAATTTAGGAAAAATGTTATAAAAACCCCTGTAAATCCCTGACACGGGAGAAAAAAGGTTGAAAAAGACTTGACTTCGAGGAAATCCGCTGATACACTATTAAAGCCGCTTTGAATGGGTGACGAAAGCGAAGCTTTTGCGGCTTCCACCCCCGACAGCGAGCCCGTAATCAAGGAAAGAGGTGCAAAAGCACATGCAGGCAATTATTGAAACCGGTGGTAAGCAGTACAAGGTCGCAGAGGGCGACGTGCTCTTTATTGAAAAGCTGGAGGCAGATGCAGGCGAGGGCGTTGTGTTTGACAAGGTTCTGGCCATCCTCGGCGACGAGGCAAAGATCGGCACTCCCGTGGTGGAGGGCGCAAAGGTTGACGCCACCATCATGAAGAACGGCAAGGGCAAGAAGGTTCGTATCTTCAAGTTCAAGGCCAAGAAGGGCTATCGCCGTCGTCAGGGTCACCGTCAGCCCTACACCAAGGTGCAGATCGGCAAGATCCACGCCTAAATCGCTATGACTACCGTTCAATTTTATACCGAGGGCAGCCGCATCAGTGGATTCCAAGTGGAAGGACACAGCGGTTTGGCCCAAGAGGGGATGGATATTCTCTGTGCCGCCGTCACCAGCACCGTGCGCTTCGTGGAATGCGCCGTGAACGACGTGCTGGGGCTGGAGGCCGCCGTGAAGGTGCGGGAAGAGGATGCCGTCATAACCTTAAAAATTCCCGGCGGGCTTTCCCAGGAGTTAGAGCACACCTGTCAGACCATTCTGGCAACCATGATGCTCTACATGGTGCAGCTGTCCGAGGAATATCCTGAAAACATTATCGTCTTGGAGGTGTAACCAATGCTTCATATCGGACTTCAGTTTTTCGCCCACAAGAAGGGCGTGGGCTCCACCCGTAACGGCCGTGATTCCGAGGCTAAGAGACTGGGCGTCAAGCGTTCCGACGGGCAGTTCGTCCTCTCCGGCAATATCCTGGTCCGTCAGCGCGGCACTCATATCCATCCGGGTACCAACGTAGGCCGCGGCAGTGACGACACCCTGTTTGCGCTTAAGGACGGAACCGTCAAGTTTGAGCGTCTGGGCAAGGATCGCAAGCAGGTTTCCATCGTGGAGATCGTGCAGTAAGCTATTGTCATAGGAACGAAACGCCTCGGACGGGTTCCCGTTCGAGGCGTTTATATCGATGGGCAAAGTCGCCGCAACGAAAGAAAAGAAGGAGCTAACATGAGCAACTTTATCGACAAAGCAAAAATCACGGTGCGCTCGGGGGCCGGCGGAAACGGCGTGGTCTCCTTCCACCGGGAAAAATACGTGGCGGCCGGCGGTCCCGACGGGGGCGATGGTGGCCGCGGGGGCGACATCCTCGTGGTGGTGAACGACCACATGTCCACCCTGTTAGATTTCAAGTATAAGCGCAAATACGTGGCCGGGGACGGCGAAGCAGGGGGCGGCATGCGCTGCACCGGCAAGGATGGAGCCTCTTTGACCATGAAAGTACCCCGGGGTACAGTGATCCGGGACGCGGAGACCGGGGAGATCATCCGGGATATGTCCGACGATACCCCCTTCGTCCTGTGCCGGGGGGGCAATGGTGGCTGGGGCAACAAGCATTTTGCCACCCCCACCCGTCAGGTGCCCATGTTTGCCAAGGCGGGCCTGCCCGGCAAGAGCCGGGAGGTGATCCTGGAGCTGAAGCTGCTGGCGGATGTGGGTCTGGTGGGCTTCCCCAACGTGGGCAAGTCCTCTCTGCTCTCCGTGGCCTCCAAGGCCCGGCCGAAAATTGCCAACTATCATTTCACCACCCTCTTTCCCAACCTGGGTGTAGTCTATGTGGGCGAAGGAGTCTCCTTTGTCATGGCGGATATCCCCGGCATCATCGAGGGCGCTGCCGAGGGAGCTGGCCTTGGCCATGACTTTTTGCGGCACATCGACCGCTGCCGTTTGCTGATCCACGTGGTGGATGTCTCTGGCTCTGAGGGCCGGGACCCCGTTGAGGATTTTGAAGCCATCAACGCCGAGCTGCGGGAGTATAATCCGGAGCTGGCGGGACGCCCCATGATTGTGGTGGCCAACAAGATGGATATCGTAGAGGATGCCGAGATGTTAGAGCGCTTCCGGGCGCATATTCAGGGGAAGGGGCTGCCCCTTTTTGAAATTTCGGCCGCCACCAATCAGGGCGTTCGGGAGCTGATGCAGGCCGCTGCCACAGAGCTTGCCCACCTGCCGCCCCTTCGGTTCTATGAACCCACCTATGTGGAGCGCCCGCCCGAGGTGGACACCACGGAGCCCCTTACCATCCAGCATGAAGACGACGTATGGATCGTGGACGGCCCATGGCTTCAGAAGACCATGGCCAACGTTAACTTTTCGGACTTTGAATCCCGGAACTGGTTTGACCGGATGCTCCGCCAGGCCGGCCTGTTTGATCGGCTGGAGGAGATGGGGATTAAAGACGGGGACCTGGTAAGCCTTTATAATCTGGAGTTTGAATACCAGCGGTAAGGGGCGCCCTCATTTAAGATGGGACCCCCCGCACAACTGTCGCCCAGGAAAAGGTAGAAAAAGGTAGAAAGACCGATTGACAATGTTTTTTCCCTTCCCTATAATGAAAAGGTACGTGGAACTAAGGATACAATATTGACAGGAAACGAGGTGGATCAGGATGGACGCAGGCGGTAGTAACGGCACTGGAATCGGCCGAAGTCGATTGCGGAGGGATGACGTAAAAAAGGCGTTCATCCTGTTCCGCCAATAGAAATATCGGCCTTCTCGTGTCTTACTTCCTGCTAAAAGACACAAAGGACTCCCATCCTTTGTGCAGAATACAGCTGGGAGGAGATACCAATGGCAGACCGTGTAGTCACCCTGGAGGGGACCCTGGAAACACTTCTTGCGGAAAAGAAGTATGGAACCCTCCGGGACGTTTTCGTAACCATGAATGCCTCGGACATTGCCGCCCTCTTCGATGAGATTGAGCAGGATAAACTGCCCCGCCTCTTCCGTCTGCTTCCCAAGGAGCTGGCGGCGGAGACCTTCGTGGAGATGGATGCCCAGGCCCAGGAGCTACTGATTCAGGGCTTTTCCGACAACGAGCTGAAGGAAGTCGTCGACGAGCTTTATGTGGATGACGCAGCAGACCTTGTAGAGGAAATGCCCGCAAACGTAGTGAAGCGCATTTTGAAGCAGGCAGACCCAGAAATGCGCAAAATGATCAATGAAATTTTAAAGTACCCCGAAGACTCCGCCGGCAGCATCATGACCACGGAGTATGTGAGTCTTCGACCCAACATGACCGTGGAGGAGGCGTTTAAGCGCATCCGCCGCACGGGCATCGACAAGGAGACCATTTACACCTGCTACATTACCACCGAGGATCGAAAGCTCATCGGCTTTCTCTCCATCCGCAGCCTGCTACTCGCGGATGAGAACGATGTGCTCCAAGATATCATGGAGCAGAACGTCATCGCGGTGAACACCTTGGAGGACCAGGAGACCGTGGTGCAGATGTTCTCCAAATACAACTTTATCGCCCTGCCTGTGGTGGATGCCGAGGGGCGTCTGGTGGGCATTGTCACCATCGACGATGCTATGGACGTTCTGGAAGAGGAGGTCACCGAGGACTTCGAAAAGATGGCGGGTATTACCCCCTCCGACAAGCCCTATCTCCGCACCACCGTGCTTGAAACCTTTTGGGCCAGAACTCCCTGGCTGATGATCCTCATGCTTTCCGCCACCTTTACCAGCTTTATCATCGGAAGTTTTGAGGATTCCCTAGCGGCTTACATGGCCTTATCCGCCTTTATCCCCATGCTTACCGGCACCGGCGGGAACAGCGGCACCCAGTCCGCCACCGCCATTATCCGTAGCATATCCCTTCGAGAGGTGGAGTTTTCCGATCTTTATCGCGTGGTATGGAAGGAGATCCGGGTGGCGGTGCTCTGCGGCGTGACCCTGGCGGTCTGTAATTTTGCCAAGATGATGCTGGTGGACCGGCTCCTGTTTGGAAATACCGCCATCAGTCCCATTGTGGCCCTGGTGATCTGTCTGACCCTGATCTTTACTGTGGTCTGCGCCAAAACGGTGGGCTGTCTCTTGCCCATGCTGGCGGATAAGGGCGGTCTGGACCCCGCGGTGATGGCAAGCCCCTTCATCTCCACCATTGTGGACGCATTGTCCCTTCTGATCTATTTCCAGATCGCCCGGATAATCCTCCATATTTAAGCCGAACGGCAGCCGGGCCGCCATGGGCGGTCCGGCTGTTTTGCGTGTAGGGAGACGGGGGAGAGGCACCATTGCTTGACATTTTCCCCGTATCAACATAAAATAGTGAATACTTTGAATCTCTTGAAAAGGATGGAGTATCATGGCAAAGGACAACAAGAAGCAGGTGGAGCAAATCACCGATATGGAGGCTGATTTTGCCCAATGGTACACCGATGTGTGTAAGAAGGCGGAGCTCATCGACTATACCAGTGTAAAGGGCATGTTCATTCTGCGCCCCTATGGGTACGCCCTGTGGGAGAATATTCAGAAGACGCTGGATGCCCGCTTTAAGGAGACGGGGCATGAAAATGTCTATCTGCCCCTGCTCATTCCGGAGAGCCTCCTGCAAAAGGAGAAGGATCATGTGGAGGGCTTCGCCCCCGAATGCGCCTGGGTTACCTTCGGTGGCAGTGAGCCCCTGGAGGAGCGTCTGTGTATCCGCCCCACCTCAGAGACCCTGTTCTGCGAGCATTACGCCAATGTGATTCGCTCTTGGCGCGACCTACCCAAGCTCTACAACCAGTGGTGCAGCGTCCTGCGCTGGGAGAAGACATCCCGGCCTTTCCTGCGTCACCGAGAGTTCCTGTGGCAGGAGGGCCACACCATGCACGAAACCGCCCAGGAGGCCATCGAGGAAACCGAGCGGATGCTTCACGTCTACGCTGACTTCTGCGAAAATGTCCTGGCTATGCCCGTGGTGAAGGGCGTGAAGACAGACAAGGAGAAGTTCTCCGGCGCTGAGGACACCTATACCATCGAGTGTATGATGCACGACAGAAAAGCCCTTCAGTCCGGCACCAGCCACTATTTCGGAGATGGCTTCGCCCGGGCCTTTGATATCACCTTTGCAGATAAAAATAACAAGCTCAGCTATCCGCACCAGACCTCCTGGGGCCTTTCCACCCGGATCATCGGCGGCATCATCATGACCCACGGAGACAACAACGGTCTGATTATGCCCCCCCGCATCGCTCCCATCCAGGTGATGGTGATCCCCATTGCCCAGCACAAGCCCGGCGTCATAGAGGCGGCCGGAGAGCTGGTGTCCCGGCTGACGGCAGCGGGCCTGCGTACCAAGTCCGATACCTCCGATCAGTCCCCCGGCTGGAAGTTTGCCGAGTACGAAATGAAGGGCGTCCCCCTGCGGGTGGAGATTGGCCCTAAGGATATAGAGCAGGCCCAGTGCGTTCTGGTTCGCCGGGACACCGGGGAAAAAGAAATTGTCTCTCTGGACAAGCTGGAGGAGCGGGTGCGCGAGACTCTGGACGCCATCCACCACAACCTGTTTGCCAAGGCCAAGAAAAACCTGGAGGAGCATACCTTTTCGGCCTATTCTCTGGAGGAGGCAAAAGAAATTTCCCAGGAAAAGGGCGGCTTTATCAAGACCATGTGGTGCGGCGACCTTGCCTGCGAGCTGCGGATGAAGGAGGAGGCAGGCATGTCCTCTCGTTGCATCCCCTTTGAGCAAGAGAATCTTGGTGAGACCTGCCCCATTTGTGGACGCGGGGCCAAGAAAATGATTTATTGGGGCGTGGCTTACTAAGGCCACGGGAAGGAGTACAAATGAAGCGTTTCTGGAAGAGAAACTGGGCTATTATTGTGGCGATTCCCTGCTTTGTCGTGGCCCTAGT
>JAGFXS010000066.1 GCA_017861415.1 Bacillota bacterium | reverse complement strand
GGATCGATGGCGGGATAAATGCCCTGCTCCACGATTTTACGGGAGAGAACGGTGGTAGCGTCCAGGTGGGCGAAGGTAGTGGCGGGGGCGGGGTCGGTCAGGTCGTCGGCGGGGACATAGACAGCCTGGACAGAGGTGATGGCGCCGTCCTTGGTGGAGGTAATCCGCTCCTGCAGGGCACCGATTTCGTTTGCCAGGGTAGGCTGATAGCCCACGGCGGAGGGCATACGATCCATCAGGGCAGAGACCTCACTGCCCGCCTGAACGTAACGGAAGATGTTATCGACAAACAGGAGCACATCCTGTCCGCGTTGATCCCGGAAAAACTCAGCCATGGTAAGACCTGTAAAGGCCACGCGCATTCTTGCTCCGGGGGGCTCGTTCATCTGACCGAAGATCAGAGCGGTCTTGGCCAGCACGCCGGATTCCTGCATCTCGTGCCAAAGGTCGCTACCCTCGCGGATGCGCTCGCCCACGCCGGTAAAGATGGAGTAGCCGCCGTGTTCGGTAGCAATGTTATGGATCAGTTCCTGAATCAGAACGGTTTTTCCCACGCCGGCGCCGCCAAAGAGGCCGATCTTGCCGCCGCGGGCGTAGGGAGCCAGAAGGTCGATGACCTTGATGCCCGTCTCAAAAATCTCCGTCACGGGCCGCTGATCCTGAAAGCGGGGGGGTGACCGGTGGATACTCCAGTGTTCCTCCGCTTTGACAGGCTCACCCTCGTCAATGGCATCGCCCAAGACGTTGAATAGCCGGCCTAAGACCTCGTCACCCACAGGGACGGTAATGGGGCCTCCGGTGTCTTGGACCTCCATACCGCGTCCTAAGCCCTCACTGGGTGTGAGCATAATACAGCGCACGGTATTGTCGCCGACAAATTGGGCGACCTCCATCATCGAGCGGCGGCCCTCCCGGATTACCTCAAGTGCATCCTTGATGGCGGGGAGCTTACCGGAAGAAAACTCCACGTCCACGACAGGTCCCATGACCTGCACGATTTTTCCAATATTCTGTGACATCGCATACACGCCTTTCCGCGCTGCCTCGGCAGAAGCAGGATGTTAGAAGCGGCCCGCCTTGGCGCCGCCCACTACCTCGGTAATCTCCTGGGTGATGGCGGACTGTCGGGCACGGTTATAGCTTAAGCTGAGAGATTTGAGCATGTCCTTTGCATTTTTGGTGGAAGCATCCATGGCCATCATGCGGGCGCTCTGCTCACTGCAGTAGGACTCCACCAAGGCGCCAAAGATCATACCGGTCAGGTAGGAGGGAACCAACTGATCCAAGACCTCATGCTCAGAGGGCACATATTCCACCGTTCTGGGGAAGCGCTCTTCACAGCGTGGGGTATAGGGGAACAGGGTTTTCTCCAGAGGCAGCAGCTTTTGTAGGGTGGGCTGCAGTACCAGGGGTGAGATCATGCGGGTATAGATGAGGTGAATCTCATCCACATCTCCCTGAAGATACAGTGACAACAGGTGTCTACTGATTGACCTGGCCCGGTGTAAGTTAGGATCCTGGGCCGTAAAGAAAAACTCGGGGTCAATGGCAAGACCGTGGGAGGTGCAAAAGCCGCGGCCCATATGACCGATGGGGAAAACGCAGGGTTGGGACTGGTCGGCAAGCTGCTGCTCTAAGAGCCGCAGCACATTGTGGTTATAAGAACCCGCAAGGCCTTTGTCGCCGGTGATGACCACATAAGCCACCTTCGGCGCCTCCGAGGCATCCTTTGTCACATTCTTCCGACGATCAGGGGAAAAGAACGGATGATCTATACTGGGGGAGTGCTGAAGAATATCGGAAATGGTAAAGGCAATTTTAGAAAAATAAGGCTCCACAGCATGGAGCTGCTTTCGCATCTTTCGAAGGCTGGCAGAGGAAATGAGGTACATGGCGTTGGTGATCTTCAGGGTCGATTCCACACTCTTGATTCGGGTGCGGATTTCCTTCATGCCTGCCATGTTAGCGCACCTTCTTTTTGTAGGTGTCTAAGGCGCTCCGCACAGCTTCCAGTGCCGGGGCGGAGAAATCACCCTGAGTCGTAACCGTGTCCATCAGTTCCTTGTGATGTTCCTCCATATAGTCGCAGAAGTCCCGGACAAATTCGGTGGTTTCCGCATGGGGGATATCGGAAATCAAGCCGTTGGTGGAAATGTAAAGGATAATAGCCTGTCTGGCGACGCTCATGGGGTGGTGGAGAGGCTGCTTCAAAACCTCCAGAAGTCGCTTGCCGTGGTCCAGGGCTGTCTGGGTGGAGGCGTCCAAATCGGAGGAGAACTGGGTAAAGATCTCCAGTTCACGGAACCGGGCCAAATCTATACGCAGGGTGCCGGTTGTCTTTTTGATGGCACGGGTCTGAGCTGCACCGCCCACGCGTGAGACGGAAAGGCCGACATTGACGGCAGGCCGCTGGCCGGAGTGGAAGAGGTCGGTTTCCAGATAAATCTGTCCGTCGGTAATAGAAATTACGTTGGTGGGGATATAGGCGGACACGTCACCTGCAAGGGTTTCAATAATAGGCAGAGCAGTCATAGAACCCCCACCATAATCCTCGGAGAGGCGGCAGGCACGCTCTAAGAGACGGGAATGGAGATAGAACACGTCGCCGGGGTAGGCTTCACGGCCAGGGGAGCGCTTTAGCAGCAGGGAAAGCGCACGGTAGGCCACTGCATGCTTGGAGAGGTCATCATAGATGATGAGCACATCTTTTCCCTGGAACATAAAGTGTTCGCCTATGGCGGCGCCGGCATAGGGGGCAATATACTGCAGGGGTGCGGGGTCGCTGGCGGTGGCGGAGACGATGATGGAGTACTCCATGGCGCCGAACCGCTCCAGGGTATCCCGGATGCTGGCCACTGTGGAGGCCTTTTGTCCGATGGCCACATAGATGCAGACCACACCCTGCCCCTTCTGGTTGAGGATGGCGTCCACAGCGATGGCGGTTTTGCCGGTCTGACGGTCACCGATAATCAGCTCGCGCTGGCCCCGGCCAATGGGCACCATGGCGTCGATGGCCAAAATTCCCGTTTGGAGGGGGACGGTAACACCCTTGCGGGTAACAACGCCCAGTGCCTCAAATTCGATGGGGCGGGTATCGGTAGCTTCGATGGGGCCCTTGCCGTCGATGGGTGCGCCCAAGGCATCCACCACGCGGCCAATCATGTCGTCTCCCACGGGAACAGAGGCGGCTTTGCCACCGCGCTCCACCAAGGAACCTTCTTTAATGCCGGTATCAGAGCCAAGAACCACACAGCCCACGGTATCCCGCTTCAAGTCGAGAACCATGCCGTGTGCGCCAGTGTCAAATTTAACCAGTTCGCCGTAAAGGGCGTTTCGGAGACCATAAATGGTGGCAATACCGTCTCCGATTTCCAGAACCGTGCCGGTTTCGGCACGATGAGTGCCGGCATCGTAGCCCTCGATCTGTTCACGAAGGATGGAGACAATTTCGTCGGGTTTCATTATCATGGGACGCTCACCTCTTCCAAGTAGCGGGATAGGCCGCGGAGCTTGCCTTGCAGGCTGAGATTATAGGTAATCCCTTCAATTTCCAGGATATAGCCCCCCAGTAGAGAGGGATCCAAATGAAATTCCAGGTCAACGGTCTTTCTGTGATGCCGTTTTTGCAGGGTTTCGCGGAGTCGATCTTGCTGCGCCAAACTGGGAATGTGTACGCAGGTCACCATGCAGAGGGCCCGATCCTGGCGCTCAAGCCGAAGAATCTGGGCTGATGCCACAATTTCCGGAAGCAGCGGCAGGCGGCCTTTCCTGGCCAATAGCTGATAGAAACGAAGCAAGGAGCTGTTCTCCTCCCAGATGGGCAAGTGGTCCAGCACAGCCTGTTTCTGTCGGGGATGGATAGCGGGGCTTTTCAAAGCGTCCCAAAGAACCGGGGCCTCTAAAATGGCCCCGGCGCTTTCCAGAAACTGTTCCACGGATACACCGGCCGCTTCCAATGCTAGGGCATAGCGGCGGGCAAGGTCACTCATACAGGATCACCCGCCTCATCCAGAAACTCATCCAGAAGAGCCTCGTCGTCTTCTGCCGCAAAGCCACGTCCGGAGACACGGGCGGCTGCCAGAAGAGCCAGAGAGGCAACTTCCCGGCGCACGCCGACGAGCATTTCCCGACGCTCAACTTCCAGCTGCTCTCTTGTTTCTGAGGCGAGATGCGCTGCTTCCTGACGCGCCAAGGCCATGGTTTTGGTGTAGGTAGCATCTGCCTTGGCCTTAGCCGAGGCCACCAGCGCGTCGGCATCTTGACCCGCTTTAGAAAGCTTCTCGTTGTATTCCTCTAGAAGAGCCTCTGCCTGCGCCTTTTGTCCTTCAGCAGAAGCAATGTTGTGCTCAATTTCTCTTTGGCGCCGTTCGATCATTCGGGTAACGGGGCCGAAAAGGAATTTGCGCATGAGAAGATACAAGACAAATAAATTGATAACATAGCAGACCATATCAAATGGGTCTAGGGTTAGCATTGATTAGCCCCCTTTACATTATTTGCTGATTGATTATTTAGGAAGAAGAATCAAAGAAATGACCAGACCATAGATGGCGGTGGTTTCTGCCAGGGCGCAGCCGATGAGCATTGTAGTAGTGATTCTGCCAGACTGCTCCGGTTGACGTGCTATCGCCTCAGTTGCCTTGCCTGTTACGATACCGATGCCGACACCAGCACCGATTCCTGTT
Source organism: Bacillota bacterium (assembly GCA_017861415.1). Taxonomy (GTDB): domain Bacteria; phylum Bacillota; class Clostridia; order Oscillospirales; family Oscillospiraceae; genus Evtepia. The sequence goes on along the minus strand of JAGFXS010000066.1, from coordinate 2,743 downwards.
GCAACGGCAATACCTGCCCCGATTGCAAACAATCCACTTAATAATTCGCCCATTGTTATGTTTCCTCCTTAATGTGTTTGTGGTAAACGAGATATTGTTAATACAAAGAAGTGCCGTGAAGGCAAACCTTTACTCGTGATCATGGATACCTTCCGATGTAAACAGCAAGGTCAAAAAGACAAAAACGAATGCCTGCATCAAACCGTCGAACAAGTCAAAGTACAAACTGAAGACGATGGGAACCACCAGAGGGACCACGGCGTGAATCATACCCATCACCATATGAGCGGCCATCATATTGCCGAAAAGACGCATGCAAAGGGACAGGGGGCGGGTAAACATGTCCAGCAAATTAAACGGCACCATAAAGGGGAGAGGCTTAGAGAATTGCAGCAGACCGCCCACGAGGCCCCGATATCGCATCTGAGAGCCGTAAATCAGCAACATGCTCAAAAGAGCTAGGGCAGCCGTAAGGGAGAGAGTTTTTGTGGGGGGCATGACCCCGATCAGTCCCAGCAGGTTCGAGAAGAGGAGGAATAGAAACAGGGTTCCCAGCCAGGGAGCGAAGGGTCTCCAGTGTTTACCCAGTTGCGCCTCGCAGAAGTTGTTAAAGCCGCCGATGCTGGCTTCCAGGATCACTTGCGATTTGGAAGGTACAATTTTTAGGTTGCGGGTAAGCAGGTAAGCCCCCACGGTGAGAAGTAGGGTAATCACCCAACAGATAATAACAGGTTCTGAAACGGTAAAGAGCCCCAAAACAGACACTTTGACAGGTGGTGCTAAATTTTCCGCGATGGCCTCATTGATTACTTCCATCATGCTAATCACCTTCTTTACTCAATAGATGTAGTGCGGATAGTGTGTTTGGCGGAAGTGCACTCATAAAAAGAGGCAGGCAACGCCTGTCATAGAAGAACACATTCTGCATTTTTCTGCTTTTTTCGCATGTGATTGTTACAGCCATCATAATCCGCACTATTGAAACCTGCTAGTCTTTTGAAACTAAAAAAAGCAAATTGCATTACGGGACTAAAATCGGTATAATATATAACGAGAAGAGTACAGATTAGCGGGACGGTAGTCCTTTGCGGATGCGACGAGATTGGAGAGGTGACGATTTATGAGGCAGGTAGAAGGGAAGCCAATCCTGATTCAAGTGTTTACCGTTATTATTAGTGCTGTGGCCATTACCATTCTCATCACCATGCTGGGTACCTTGGGGCTGACCTTGTCGCAAAACAAGCAGGCGATGGATCGGAACCTCCTTAACTCCGCTCGGGTGATTGCGCGAGTACCAATTCTGGCCCAGGACCTGGAAGCTGGGGCGCCTACTGAACAGCTCTGGGAATTTCTTGACAACTCCATCGCTGAGATCGGTGATATAGACACCATTGCAGTGGCGGATGTGAATAACATTCAATATTACTATCCGGACAAGAGTCTGATCGGCGAGCCCTATGTGGGGGAGGTGCAGCAGCGAATTTTGAATGGAGGCGCGGCATTTACCTCAGATGATACAGGCGTATCCGGAGCAGAACGCTGTGCCTATGCACCTGTGGTGGCGGAAGACGGAACAATACTAGGCTTTGTGATGGTGGGCATTTATATACGTAGTATTTCCGAAAGCTTGATGATTACGGTGTTGTCCTTCCTGCTTATTGCTTTGGCGACAGGAGCCTTTGGCGCTGTGCTGGCTGCAAAACTGTCGGACGACATTAAAAGTAAGCTGATGGGTTATGAGCCAGATGACTTTTTGGGCCTATTTCACCAGCGGGAGGATATTTTGGAGGCCCTGGAAGAAGGCGTCCTAGCCATTGACGAGACCGCGCACCTGATCTATATTAACCAGGCTGCGGCGAAGATGCTGGGACTCAAACGGGAGGCGGCAATTGGAAGGAATCTATATGATGTTTATCCTGACTCCACGCTAGGACGCATTCTGACTTCCAAGCGGTCTGAGCACAATGTGCCCCTAAGATTCCTAGAGGGAGAGCATGTGATTTCAGACCGGATTCCCATCCGGGAGGACGGCCGGGTGATCGGCGTGGTAGAGATCATGCGGAATATGACAGAAGTGACCCGTCTGGCAAAGGATCTTACGGGCGTGCGCCATATGGTGGAAGCCATGCGTGCATATACTCACGAGTTTATGAATAAGCTTCATGTGATTTTGGGTCTCTTGCAGCTGGGGAAGCCGGATAAAGCTGAGGAGTATATTAAGGATGTAACCAGGATCCAGCAAAGAGCGGTGGGGGCGATTATGAACTCCATCGAGCCCGCATCGGTGGCGGCCCTTTTGGTGGGCAAAACCAGCCGCTGCGCCGAACTGGGGATTCGTCTGGTGTTAGGTCCGGACAGCTCCCTGAGCGAAGAGGAGAAAATTCTTCCGGCCGATGCCTGTGTTACAGTGTTGGGAAATCTTATAGAAAATGCCATAGATGCACTGAACTCCAGTGTTACAGATGTGAAGGAGATCACAGTGAGTATACAGGAGGAATTGGGCACCAGCTTATTGATTTGTGTTGAGGACACCGGCTCAGGCATGGAGCCTCAGGTGGTTAAGAACATATTCCAGTGGGGCTTTTCAACCAAAAGCAGGAATCGTGGTACTGGTCTGTCGATGGTTCATGATGTTGTAACAGCATATCAGGGCGAGATCCGTGTGGAGTCGGATGTGGGGATGGGTACCCGCTTCTATATAACCTTCCGCCGCGGCCCCGGGAAGGAGAGCAGCTATGTTTAA
>JAGFXS010000065.1 GCA_017861415.1 Bacillota bacterium | reverse complement strand
TGGCCTGCGCCAGGGCTGCCGCCGCCAGTCTGGGTTTGCCTCTCTATCAATATATCGGCGGCACCAACGCTAAGACCCTGCCCGTCCCCATGATGAATATCTTAAACGGCGGTGCCCACGCCACCAATAATGTGGACATTCAGGAGTTTATGGTCATGCCCGTGGGTGCCACCTCTTGGAAGCAGGCCCTGCGGATGTGCACCGAGGTCTTCCATGCCCTAAAGCCCGTTCTGGCTGCACAGGGCACTCCCGCCGCCGGCGTGGGGGACGAAGGCGGCTATGCGCCCAATCTCAAGAACAACGAGGCTGCTCTGAAGGCTATTGTAGCCGCTATCGAAAAGGCCGGCTACACCCCCGGCAGCGATTTTAAGATCGCTATTGACGGCGCCGTGTCTGAGTGGTATCGGGAAGACACCGGCGACTATTTCCTCCCCAAGGCCCAGAAGGTGATGACCCGGAATCAGCTCGTGAACATGTGGAAGTCCTTTGTCTCCAAGTACCCCATCATCTCCATTGAGGACGGCATGGGCGAAACCGACTGGGAAGGCTGGGACATGCTCACCCGCGCCCTGGGGGATACCGTTCAGCTGGTGGGCGACGACCTTTTCGTCACCAATGTACAGCGAGTCAAGATGGGGATCGAACGGAAGGTTTGTAATTCCGTTCTGGTCAAGGTAAATCAGATCGGCACTCTGACCGAAACCCTAGACACCATCCAGCTGGCAAACCGGGCGGGCTACACCACGGTGATCTCCCACCGCTCCGGCGAGACAGAGGACTCCACCATCGCCGACCTAGCCGTGGCTGCCAATGCCGGTCAGATTAAGACCGGCGCACCCAGCCGCTCCGACCGGGTAGCCAAGTACAATCAGCTTCTCCGCATTGAAGAGGAGCTGGGCAACGTTGCCCAATATCCCGGTGGCAGCGCTTTCTTTAATCTGAATCTGTAATAGCATCTCCCCTTGGCAAACAAACAGTGTTCCTTCTCTCACATCCACCAGAAGGAGCTGGCCCGGCACCAGAGCACCCTGGATAATCTTTCGGCTGATGAGGGTCTCTACCGTATGCTGGAGGAAGCGCCGCAGGGGCCGAGCGCCGTACTGGGGATCGTAGCCCTGTTCAATCACATAGGCCTTGGCTTGGGGAGTCAGTTCCACGTTCAGCTGCTGGTTTTCCAAACGGCGGTTCAGCTCCGCAATCATGAGGTCTACGATATGGGTGATGTTTTCTCGGGAGAGTGGCTTGTAGTAGACAATCTCGTCTAAGCGGTTCAAAAATTCCGGCCGGAATGTCTGTCGCAAAAGCCGATTCACCGACTCCACCGCTTCGTCCCGAATTTCACCCCGCTCATCCATCCCCTCCAGGAGATACTGGGAACCCAGGTTAGAGGTGAGAATCAGGATGGTATTCTTAAAGTCCACGGTTCGGCCCTGACTATCGGTGATGTGCCCGTCATCCAGAATCTGTAGTAAGACGTTGAACACGTCGGGATGGGCCTTTTCCACCTCGTCGAAGAGCACCACGCTGTAAGGTCTGCGGCGCACGGCCTCTGTGAGCTGGCCGCCCTCCTCATAGCCTACATAGCCCGGAGGCGCGCCGATGAGCCGGGAGACGGAGAATTTCTCCATATACTCACTCATGTCAATGCGCACCAGATTCTTTTCACTGTCAAAGAGGGCCTCTGCCAAGGTCTTGGCCAGCTCCGTCTTTCCCACACCCGTGGGTCCCAAAAACAAGAGAGACCCGATGGGCTTATTGGGGTCGGCAATCCCCGCCCGGGAGCGCAAGATGGCCTCTGATACCAGGCGCACCGCCTCCTCCTGGCCCACCACTCTCTTGTGAAGGATGTCCTCCAGGCCTAAAAGCTTCTCCCGCTCCCCTTCCATCAGGCGGGAGACGGGGATTCCCGTCCAGCGCTGAATGATACGGGCGATCTCCTCCTCGGTAACCTTGTCCCGCAGGAGACTGCCCACCTTTCCGGGAGCTGCCATGGCCTCCTGAGCCTCTAAGGCGGAGCGCAGCTGGGGAATTCGCCCGTACTGAAGCTCGGCCGCCCGGTTTAGGTCATATTCCCGCTGAGCCTGCTCCAGCTGAACGCTCAGCTCCTCCAGCTCCTCCCGAAGCTTCTGTACCCTGGCGATAGCGCTCTTTTCATTCTCCCACTGGGCCCGTTTGGCGTCAAATTCCTCTCGCAGCTCCGCCAAATCCCGACGAATCTCCTCCAGATGCTCTTTGGAGAGCTTATCAGTCTCCTTCCCTAGCGCCGCCTCCTCAATCTCATACTGAGTGATCCGGCGGGAAATCACATCCAGCTCCGTGGGCATGGAGTCGATCTCTGTACGAATCATGGCACAGGCCTCGTCAACAAGGTCGATGGCCTTATCCGGCAGAAAACGGTCGGTGATATAGCGGTTAGAGAGAGTTGCGGCGGCGATGATGGCACCGTCCTGAATCTTGACACCGTGGTAAACCTCATACCGCTCCTTCAGTCCGCGGAGGATGGCAATGGTGTCCTCCACCGTGGGCTCACTGACCATCACCGGCTGGAAGCGGCGCTCCAAGGCCGCGTCCTTTTCAATATACTGGCGGTATTCGTTTAGAGTCGTGGCACCGATGCAGTGTAGCTCACCTCTGGCCAGCATAGGCTTTAAGAGGTTGCCCGCATCCATGGCCCCCTCGGTCTTGCCCGCTCCCACAATGGTGTGGAGCTCATCTACAAAGAGGATGATACGCCCCTCGGCCTTCTTCACCTCGCCCAGAACAGCCTTGAGCCGCTCCTCAAATTCGCCGCGGTACTTGGCGCCGGCCACCAGGGCGCCCATATCTAAGGCGAAGATGGTCTTCTCCCGCAAGGAGAGGGGTACATCCCCCTTCAAAATCCGCTGGGCAAGCCCTTCGGCGATAGCGGTCTTGCCTACGCCCGGCTCGCCGATGAGCACCGGATTGTTCTTGGTCTTCCGGGATAGGATGCGAATCACATTCCGAATCTCGTCGTCCCGGCCGATGACGGGATCCAGCTTATTACTGCGCGCCCGCTCTACCAGATCGGAGCCGTACTTCTTTAGTGCATCATAGGTATCCTCGGGACTGTCCGTGGTGACCCGCTGATTGCCCCGAACAGTGGCCAGGGCGTTCAGCAGCCCCTCCTTGGTAATCCTATATTCCTGGAACAGACGTGTAAGCTCCCGCCCGGCGGTTTCCACCAGAGCCAGAGTGAGATGCTCCACGGAGATGTAGTCGTCCCGCATCTCCCCGGCCATTTTCTCCGCCCGGTTTAAGGTGCGGTCTAGCTCCGTAGAGACGTAGACCCGCCCCGCCTCTCTAGCTCCGTAGGAGACCTTGGGCTGGGCATCTAGAAGCTTCGCCACCGCCGCACGAAGGGATTCCACGGTGGTGCCCATGGCAGCGAAAATCTGGGGCACCAGCCCGTCCCCCGCCTGTATCAGGGCTGAGAGCAGGTGAACCTGCTCTACCTGTGGATTGCCGTACTCCTGGGCGATGGCCTGGGCCCGGCGAATTGCCTCGGCAGATTTTTGAGTTAATTTTTCTGGGTTCATATGGAAAGTCCTCCCTTCGCACCTCTGGGGTGCCGGGAACTCCCGGCACCCCAGAGGCCATGGTCATCATTCTGTCTGTTATGTCTTGGGTTTATTGAATGGCAATCTTGCGGATCTCCGGCTCCACAGGCATAATTTTAGGCAGACGAAGCTTCAAAATGCCATTTTCATAGGCGGCGGAGATATTTTCCTCGTCAATTCCGCTGACATCAAAGCTGCGGGTGTAAGAGCCGTAGCGACGCTCACGGCGAATGTATTCGCCCGTCTTGTCCTCGTGATCCTCCTTGTGCTCGGCGCGGATGGTGAGGACGCCTTCCTTTAGGTCCAGAGTAATATCTTCCTTGTTAAAGCCGGGCAGCTCCGCCTCCAGCAGGTAGTGATCCTCCTCGCGGCGGATGTCGGTGCGGAATGCCTCGCCGCTGTCAAAGAGGTTGTTTTTAAAGAAGCGGTCAAAGGCGTCATTGAACCGATAGGGGACAGGAATGCTGCTAAACATATTCATCTTCTCCTTTTATGTGTTGTTGATGTTGACTGTGTAACCCCGGCTTATTTGGCACTCATAACCAAGAGCGCCAGTTCTTTTCCAGGGCAATCCCAGATCTCTTCTGTTCTTTCCTTTAATCATAAGCGGTTTTTATGAATAAATCTCAAACAAAAGATGTACAATCCATGAACTTTTAGCACTTGTTTTAATTGAGTGCTAACTTCATACCAGCTTTGCTTTTGTAAAATCCTGTGATATAATATTAAAATACGACGGGTGGTAATGGCGACCCATCCACACCCACAGGAGGTATTGACTGTATGGCAAGACTTTCAGAACGCATGATCTCCCTAGGCAGTGACCGCTCGGAGATCCGCGAGGCTTTTGAATATGGCAGGTGCCGGGCCGCAGTTGTAGGCGCGGAAAATGTCTTTGACTTTTCCATTGGTAACCCCAGCGTTCCCGCGCCGGTGGGCGTCACGGAGCTTCTGGGCGCCATGGTAGCCCGGGAAGACCCGGTGCTCCTTCACGGCTACACCAGCGCCCAAGGGGATCTCTCCGCCCGACGGGCCTTGGCGGACAACTTAAACGCCCGCTTCGGCACCTCCTATGACGAAGATTGCTTTTACCTTTCCACCGGGGCGGCGGGGGCCCTTTGCTGCATCCTGGCGGCCTTAACTTGCCCGGGAGACGAATTTCTTACCTTCGCCCCCTATTTCCCGGAGTATAAGGTATTTGTGGAGGGAGCAGGAGGCAAGCTGGTGGTGGTTCCGGCAGAGATCGAGGCCTTTCAGATTGACTTTGACGCTTGTTTGGCGCTTTTGACCCCCAACACTAAGGCCGTGCTTATCAACTCCCCCAACAACCCCTCTGGCTCGGTCTACACAAAAGAAACCATTGAGAAGCTCTCTGCCCTGCTCCGGGCCAAATCCGAGGAGTACGGTCACCCCATCTGGCTGATCTCTGACGAACCCTACCGGGAGATTCTCTATACGGAGACCCCCTCTCCCTGGATTCCCTCTTATTATGCCAACACCTTGGTGAGTTATTCCTTCAGCAAATCGCTCTCCCTTCCCGGCGCACGGATCGGCTACGCCCTCATCCCCAAGGAGGTAACGGACTTTCCTGCCGTGTATGCCGCGGTCTGCGGTGCTGGACGGAGCTTAGGCTACGTCTGCGCCCCCAGCCTCTTTCAGCGGATCGCGGCCTCCTGCTGCCATCTCACGGCGGATCTCGCCATCTACCGGAAGAACCGGGATCTTCTGGTGACCTCCCTCCGGGGCATGGGCTTTACCTGTGTGGAGCCAGGCGGTGCCTTTTACCTCTTCCCCCGGGCGTTGGAGCCTGACGCCAGGGCTTTCTGCCTCCGCGCCCGCGCCCATGATCTGCTCCTGGTTCCCAGCGACAGCTTCGGCGTAGGAGGGCATTTCCGCATTTCCTACTGCGTGCCCACAGAGCGCGTGGAGCGCTCCCTGGAAAAGTTCCAGGCCTTGGCGGCAGAATACCGGTAGATTATACCATTTGACCATGGAGGAATTATGACCCAATTTCACCCCAGGCAGCGGCAGGATGAGGCCACTCCCGTTCTCGAGCTGCGGGACATCCGAATATCCTACTCCTCGGTGGATGCTCCTCCTGTTTTGGCGGTGGAGCACTTAAGTCTCTGTGTCCGCGAGGGTGAGTTTCTCGCCCTCATCGGCCCCTCGGGTTGCGGGAAATCCTCCACCCTCAATGCTATGGCGGGACTCACCCCCGTGGATGCGGGAGAAATTCTGCTGCACGGACAGCCCGTACACAGAATCAGTGACCGGGTGGGCTATATCTCCCAGGCAGACCACTTGCTGCCCTGGCGCACAGTGCTGGATAACGTGGCCCTGGGTCTGGAACTGCGCGGCATGTCCAAAAAGTTGCGCCATGCCCGAGCCCGTGAGCTGATAGCCAGCATGGGCCTAGGAGGGTTTGAAACCAATTATCCCCATGAGCTCTCCGGCGGTATGAAGAAGCGGGTGACCATCGCCCGGGTGCTGGCCATTGAGCCAGAGATCTTGTTCATGGATGAACCTTTCGCTCCCCTAGATGTCTTTACCCGCGAGCGCCTTCAGGAGGACATTATGGGCGTCTGGGCGGCCACGGGCCAGACCATCGTCTACGTCACCCACGATCTGACGGAGGCCATCTCCCTAGCTGACCGGGTTCTCCTCTTCGGGGGACGTCCCGGACAGGTGCGAGGAGAGTATCCCGTTCCCCTGGCCCGGCCCAGGCAGGTGATGGACGCTAAGTTTGACGATCAATTCGTTTCCCTGGAGAAAACCATCTTGACAGATCTGCGAGCGGCGCTCCGCGAAACAGGAGGTCCCGGAGATGGCAACTAAATCTCGCAGGCGGCTACCGCCCCTCTTTTGGCTTACACTACTACTTGCAGCCTTCTTTCTCCTTTGGGAATTGATGGCCCTCCAGGGCCGTATTGATCTCGTCTTCTTCAGCAGTCCCAGCCGCATCTGGTGTGAATTTTTGTCCATGCTGGAGACGGGCATTCTGCGCCGCCATCTTTTGATTACCCTGCAGGAAGCCGGCCTTGGCCTTTTTTACGGCTCGGTCTTCGGCTCCGCGGCGGGGATTCTGCTGGGGATCAGCAAGCGGGTAAGTCCCGTGGTAATGCCCTTGATGGTAGGTCTGAACAGCGTTCCCAAATTGGCTCTGGCCCCCCTGATCATCCTCTGGTTCGGTATCGGGCTTGGCTCGAAGGTGCTTATTGCCGGTCTCATGGTCTTTTTTGTCTTTACCTTTAACATGTATGCCGGCTACCATAGTGTGGACGCCTCCCTGATTCAAACGGTGCGGCTGCTGGGCGGACGCCGCCGCCAGCTGATCCGCCTAGTGATCTGGCCCTCTTGCCTGCCTTGGTTCTTAGCCAGTCTGCGTACGGGCATGGGGCTGGCCCTCTCCGGGGCTATTGTGGGCGAATTCATCGGCTCCTCCCGGGGCTTTGGCTGGCTGATCAGCGATGCCAGCGGGCGATACGACCTGACGCGGGTGCTTTGCTGCGTCTTCGTTATCATTGTCATCATGATGGTTCTGGACGCCTTGGTACGCGCTTTAGAGCGCACCCTGCTCAAATGGCGTCCTGAAGCGTAATATTTATTTTCACTGACTGGAAAGGAAGTCTTAACCATGAAGAAGCCCTTCTCTTTGCTTTGCGCCGCCCTGCTGTCAGCAGGCCTGCTATCCGGCTGTGGCGCAGAAACACCTCCCGCGGCATCTGGAGGAGACACTGACAACACACCTCTGGAATCCATCGTATTTACCGAGCCCGTCCGGGGCTATCATTGGGCGCCGGCCTATCTGGCCCAGACTCTGGGTTATTTTGCCGATGAAGGCCTTGACGCAGAGTTTCTGACCGTCAGCGGCGCCGATTCCTCTACTCCGGTCTTCACCGGAGACGCTCAGTTCGGCCTCCGGGGCGTAGAAATGGCCCTCATGTCCAACGAGGCTGGTCAGGGCTGCAAAATCCTGGTCTCCACCACGGGCCGCTATCCCTATCAGCTCATCGGGGCCAATGAGAATTACGGAACGGTTGAATCTCTCCGGGGGCAGACGGTTGCGGGCGGACAGGGCCCCAGTAGCGCGCCCCAGGCCTTTATCAAGGCCATTCTCCTCCACGGGGATATTATTCCCGTGGAAGAAACCGCCGTCATCAGCATGGCCTCCGCCGGATATCTGGCCGCGCTGTCCAAGGGAGAGATTCAGGCAGCCGTATCCACCAACCCCTGGAGCGCCAGGCAGCTGCTGGACGCGGGGGGTGTAGTGATAGTGGACGGCGCCGATGAAGCCGCCATGGAGGATCTTATGGGCACATCCACCTATGAGCTCTTCACCATCTTTACCAGCGACGCCTACATTGCCGAAAACCCGGAAACGGTACAGAAAACGGTAAACGCCATCGCCCGGGCCATCGACTGGATGAACGAAGCCAGCTCCGAGGAGATCGCCAAAAACCTGGAGCCCCTGTTTGAGGGACAGTATGACGAGCTTCTGTTCTCCGCCGAGGCAGATCAGGAGCGCGGCCTCCATACCGCCACAGGGTATCATACGGAGTCCGGCTTTGCCGCAGCCCTGGCCCTCACCAAGCTCTCCGGTGGCATTTCCGGGGATTTGCCCGCCGAGAAAATCTACGACGAGAGCTTTCTGCAAAATGCCTGGGATGCCATAGAAAAATAACAAAACCAAGCATAAGCCGGCGCGGAGACACCCCGTGCCGGCTTTGCGCGTCTAAAGGCATTATTGCCACATGGCAACAAAGCGGGGCCTCCTCCTTTTTCTGCACATTGTCCAAAATTCCCTTGAAAGCTCACCCTACCCTGTCATA
>JAGFXS010000064.1 GCA_017861415.1 Bacillota bacterium | reverse complement strand
TGTCAACCCCCTGCTGGTGGCGCTGGTGGTTGGTGAAACGATTAGCCCCATCTCCGCTGTGGGCGGAGTCATTGTCTTGGGTGCCGTGACGACGTATAACGTATTACTCACCAGGCAGCGCCCTGTGGCGGAGGATCTGGAGGCGGTGGAAGCCCTGCGAGAGGAGCTGGGGCTCCAAGAAGATCTGCTGATCCCCGAACCGGAGTGTGAACAGGTAGTATCAAAATAGGCGAAATAAAAAAGCTCTGCCGTTAAAAAACCGGCAGAGCTTTTTATTGTTTTGGTAGGTTTATGAAAGCGAGGCTTCCAGCCGGCTGCGAATGGCCCGGATGATGCCAAGGGCATCAGGGGTTTCCTTCACCTCGGCTGGATCGCAGAGAACGGCCAGATCTTCAGAGAGGATACCGGCCTCGAAGGTGTCGATGCCTGCCTGGGTCAGCTTGTCGGCGAAGTCCGTCAGGGGATCGTTGCCGTCCAACTCGCCCCGCTTGCGCAAAGCGCCGGTCCAAGCAAAGATGGTGGCCAGAGGATTGGTGGAGACGGCCTCACCCTTTCTGTGGCGGTGATAGTGGTCCGTGACGGTGCCGTGAGCGGCCTCGTACTCGAAATTGCCGTCGGGGCTCACCAGAACACTGGTCATCATGGGCAGGGAGCCGAAGGCTGCGGCGACCAAATCGCTCATCACGTCGCCGTCGTAGTTCTTGCAGGCCCAGATCATGCCCCCGGGAGAGCGGATCACCTTGGCTGCCACGTCGTCGATGAGGGCGTAGCGGTAGGAAAGGCCTGCTGCCTCCATTTTCTCCTGATACTCTTCCTGGAAAACCTTTTGGAAAAGGAGCTTGAAGGTCTGGTCGTAATCCTTGGAGATGGTGTCCTTGCAGGAGAACCAGAGGTCCTGGCGGGTGTCCAGAGCGAACTCGAAGCAGGAACGGGCAAAGGACAGAATGGAGTCGTCTCGGTTGTGCATCCCCTGCAGTACGCCGGGGCCCTGAAAGTCGTAGATGGTCTTCCGAATGGTTTCGCCATTCTCATTAGTGAACAGGAGTTCCGCCTTGCCGGGGCCTTCCACCCGATGCTCTACGGCTCTGTAGATGTCCCCGTAGGCGTGGCGGGCGATGACGATGGGCTTTTTCCAGCAGCTCACCACGGGCTTTACTTTGGAAATCATAATGGGGGCACGAAATACAGTGCCATCCAGAGCGGCCCGAATGGTGGCGTTAGGGCTTTTCCACATCTGCTTGAGTCCATATTCTTCCATCCGCTGGAGGTTGGGGGTGATGGTGGCGCATTTCACACCTACCCGGTGTACCTTGATTGCCTCTGCGGCCTGATGCGTTACCTGATCGTCGGTAGCGTCCCGGTTGGAGAGGCCGAGATCGTAATATTCGGTGTTCAGATCCACAAAGGGGAGTATCAGCTCATCCTTGATCATCTGCCACAGAATGCGGGTCATTTCGTCTCCATCGATTTCCACGATGGGGTTAGTCATTGGAATTTTCATCATGGGCATCTTATCCTTTATTTCTTTTTGCGTAGTGGTTCATGAGACAACCGGTGAGGAGTAGTTCACGATCCTCTGCCGTCAGATCCTTCAGATGGAGAGTAATGGGGAAGACGTTGATACCCGAAATTACTGTGGCGGGGAAGGTTTCACTACCGGCCTCAAGACCGCGCCGCAGGTAGGGCACCAAGATAAAGTCGCCGGGCTGGCAGGGGAAGGGGGCGTCTGCGTCTAAAGTGAAGGGCATCATCCCCCAGTTGATACAGTTGGAACGATAGCGTTTAGTAGCAAATTCATAGCAGATATTGGCGCTGCCCCCCAACACCCGCTGGCAGGAGGCTGCCTGTTCCCGGGCGGAGCCGTCTCCGGGCTTGTTGGCGAAGAGAACGGAACCGATCTGCATTTGCGCAAGGGCGGACTTGGGCAGACCTACCCGATCAAGAACTTGTTCCAAATCGGTGGGCACCTCACCTGCGGCCCTGGCATCTTCCAGGGCCTTGGTTGCCAGGGCACGGCCCACATACTCGGGATCTCTCCGAGAGAGCGTAAAGGAGGCCAGCTTCATGGGGTTGGAGCGGTAGGAGGAGGTCTCACCGGATGGGATCAGCTCGTCGGTGGTGGTGACGGGGTCACGAAGGACGCTGGAAACCTGCATGAGCAGATGCTGATTCAGTTCGGGAATGGGGGGCCACTCGGCAATGTTGGGGCCGAAGCGCAGAGGCTCGTCCGGCTGAGGGTTGTCGTAGCCGAAATACACGCGACGCTGATAGACATCGCCGTCGAAGCGGCGCTGGCCCTGGTCGGGCTGACGATAGGAGACCTCCGTCGCCGGGGTGAGAACGCCGTGGTTTCTGGCGGTGGCGGCGATGGAACGGGCATCCATAAGGATAACGCCGGACAGCTGCCCGTCTCCTGGTCTGGAGCCTTCCCGGTTGGGGAAGTTTCGGGTGGTATGACGGATGGACAGGCCATTATTGGAGGGCACATCTCCCGCGCCAAAGCAGGGACCGCAGAAGCAGGGCTTAAACAGGGCCCCGCTCTCCATGAGGCGAGTCTGGACACCGCTGTGGATCAGCTCCAGATTGACGGGGATGCTGGGGGGATAAACGGAGAGGGAGAAATAGCCGCTGCCCACGGAGTAGCCATCCAAAATAGCGGCGGCCTCTGCAATGTTGTCATACATACCGCCGGCGCAGCCTGCGATAATGCCCTGATCCATAATGAGTTTTCCGTTCACCAGTTTATCGGTAAGAGAGAACTGTACCTGATCGCCGAACTGCTCCGCGGCTTCCCTCTCGATCTTCCGGAGGATATCCCCGGGATACTGCATCAGCTCCCGAATAGTGTAAGCCTCGGAGGGGTGGAAGGGCAGAGCTGCCATGGGCTCCACCTTGGACAAGTCAATGGTGATCATGCTGTCGTAGTAAGCGCCATCTTCGGGATGTAGGCTCTTATACTCCTCGGGGCGTCCGAGTACGGCAAAGTATTCCTCCACCGCTTCGTCGGTTTCCCAAATGGAGGAGAGGCAGGCGGTCTCTGTGGTCATCACGTCGATGCCGATGCGGTAATCCATGGGCAGGTTTTTGATGCCGGGGCCACAGAATTCCAGAATTTTGTTCTTCACGAATCCATTTTTATAAACGGCACCGCAGAGGGCAATGGCCACATCGTGGGGGCCGACGCCCTGGGCGGGCTCACCCTCTAAGTAGACAAGCACCACCGGGGGGGGTGCAATGTCATAGGAGTTGGAGAGGAGCTGTTTGACGATCTCGGGGCCACCCTCGCCGATGCCCATGGTGCCCAGAGCGCCGTAACGGGTGTGGCTGTCGGAGCCTAAAATCATCCGACCGCAGCCTGCCATCATCTCCCGGGCGTATTGGTGGATAACCGCTTGGTTGGGGGGCACAAAGATGCCGCCGTATTTTATGGCCGCGGACAGACCAAAGACGTGATCATCCTCGTTGATGGTGCCGCCCACCGCGCAGAGGCTGTTGTGGCAGTTGGTCATGGCGTAGGGGACGGGAAAACGGGTAAGCCCGCTGGCCTTAGCTGTCTGTATGATACCCACATAGGTGATGTCGTGGGAGATGAGACTGTCGAACTTAATTTGAAAGAGTTTGCTGTTGTGGGCTTTATCATGGCTGCTCAGAATCGAGTAGGCCATGGTTTTTTTCTTATCCTCCAGGGGAGAAACGGCGGCGGTGGCCTGAACCGGTTTCCCGCCGGACAAGTAAACGCCGCTTGGGGTCAAGGTAATCATAATGCTCACTCCTTATGGGTTGTGGCGTCCGATAGGGCGCCAGGTTATATACAGCTGGCCGACGATACAGTGGAGAATCAAGAATCAGGCAGACTGGCCGATGGCTGTACAAAATTAGATTAACTCATATTGTAACACAAAGCTACAGAGAATCCAACCAAAATGAATGAAAAATCAGAGGGGTTGTAGGGGTGAAAAAGAAGCAAAGCTCCTGTTATTTCCTGGAAGACTGCCCTTGCGTAAGTAAAATAACCTTGCAAAGGCTGTGGAAAACCGATATAATGACATAAAAACCTCGCAGTTTCCGGGGGTTCCTGATCATTAGGGGACCGGAGCTCATATTAAGGAGAAAGGAGGCCGTAATGGACCACCACGAAAGATCCATGAGAGAATACGCCCTCGCCCTTAGCCAGAAGATTAGGCAGGAGTACTATATATCGGAGGAGCACTACTCCGATCACAATGTCAAACGGGGCCTTAGAAATGATGACGGCACCGGTGTTTTAATTGGTGTAACCCGGGTGGGCAGCGTACAGGGCTATGTGGTTGATGATGGCGGACGTGTGCCGGCCCCTGGGCAGCTCTACTATCGTGGCATTGCCTTGACGGATATTGTTGAAAATCACAAAAAGAATAAGACCTATGGGTTTGAAGAAGTTGCTTACTTGCTGCTCTTTGGGTATCTGCCCACTTCTAGTGAGCTGCAGTATTTCAAAAAAATGCTGTACAAAGCTAAGTTGCTGCCCACTGGTTTTACGGAGGATATGATTCTTCGTTCTCCCAGCCGGAATATTATGAACAAGCTGGCGCGCAGTACGTTGGCTTTGTATTCGTATGATGATAGGCCCGATGACATCTCAATCTCCAATCTGCTGCGGCAGTCCATTGAACTGATCGGATCCTTCCCCAGCATTGTGGCCAATGCCTATGCGGTGAAGCGGCGGTACATAGATGGAGAATCTCTATATCTCCACACCCCCCAGGAGGAACTCTCCGCAGCGGAAAATTTCCTGATGATGGTTCGTCAGGATAAACAGTACACAGAGGAAGAGGCTCACCTGCTGGACATGATGCTGATGGTTCACGCTGAGCATGGCGGCGGTAACAACTCTACCTTTGTCTGCCGTGCATTGTCCTCTACAGGAACGGATACCTACAGTGCCATTTCGGGTGCGGTGGGCGCCCTGAAAGGACCCCTCCACGGCGGAGCAAATGCCAAGGTTATGGAAATGTTCCGCTATATCAAGGAGACACTGGGGGATCGCCGGGACGACGGTTCTGTCCGGGATGTGCTGGTGAAGATTCTGAACAAAGAGGGCGGCGACGCCTCTGGAAAGATTTACGGCCTGGGCCATGCGGTCTATACTATCTCCGATCCTCGTGCGGTGCTGCTGAAGCGATATGCGAAAGAACTTGCTGCAGACAAGGGGTACATTGAGGAATTTGAGCTGATGGAGAAAATCGAATCTCTGGGAATTCCCTTGATTATGGAGCGGCGGCATTCGGACATGCCCATGTGTGCAAACGTGGATATGTATTCGGGCCTTGTCTATGCCATGCTTGGTATCCCCGAGGATCTCTATACACCTCTCTTTGCCACGGCAAGAGTTGCTGGCTGGTGCGCCAACCGTATTGAGGAAGTTCTCACCGGTAATCGCATCATGCGTCCCGCTTACCGCGCTGTGGTGAAACGGATCCCTTATACACCGCCTGGTGCCAGGAAAAGCCTGGTGGAGTTTGACTGAACAGGAATATTACTTCACAGAGAAGGGTGGGAGCTCTATGGGCTTCCGCTCTTTTGTTGTCTGGGCTCCGGGAGGGGAACCATGGAATCGGCCCAGTAAAAAACGAAGGACAGGCAAGGTTTGGCCCTTTTTCACATATGGTTAGGGAGAAGCTGGAGCGGGGAGGGCGGTACCATGGAGGAAACAGAGAGACGGAGACGGCAGGGACTGCTGGAAAAAGCCTCCCAATGGCTGGATCTGCCGGGGGAGGCGTTGGCCGGGCTTCCCCGGCTGGAGCTGGTGGGAGACAACGAGCTACGCATGGAAAATTACCGGGGTATCCTCTCCTGCAGTAAGGAGGAGATCCACGTGGACGGCGGGAAATGGATGCTGCGTATTCGGGGTCGGGAGCTTTTGATCCGGGCAATGCGGGAGCGTGAGCTGTTGATCACCGGCTGGGTGGACACCCTGGAACTGATGTAACCGGAATTGGGGGGCTTGCTATGAAGAGACTCACACATTTTTTCCGGGGGACCATCCGCGTCACAGTAGAAGGGGTGGAGCTGGAACATTTTTTGGGACGCTGCGCCAAGGCAGGACTATTATTTTGGGGTGTGGCGTGGGTGCAGCCAATGGTGCTTACCATGGTGCTAGCGGCTCCGGGATTCCGGACTATGGAGACGGTGGCCAGGGCCTGCCAATGTACCATGGTGGTAGAGGAGCGGCGGGGACTGCCCTTTTTTTTGGCGCGGTTCCGAAAACGATATGCCTTAGTGGCAGGGCTAATTTTCTGTATGCTTACCCTTGCTATCCTGTCCCGATTCATTTTCATCATTGATGTGGTGGGAAATGAAAAGGTCCCCACCGCTGCCATTCTTTCAGAACTTAGACTCCGGGGGGTGTATCCGGGGGTATACGGTCCTTCTATCTCCGGCCGGGAACTGTCTCACGAAATTCTCCTATCCATGGATGAGCTGTCCTTTTTCTCCTTGAACCGCCATGGAATCCGGGCGGAGGTAATCGTCCGGGAAAAGCTACCGGAGCCGGAGATCGTGGAGGAACAGCAGCCCACAGATGTGATTGCCACCGCCACGGGGATCATCACCCACATAGATGTCTATCGGGGAGAGCGTCTCTGTCAGGAGGGAGAGACGGTGGTGGAGGGACAGGTGCTTATCAGCGGCTTGGTCAACATTGTTGAGCCGAAGTATTCCCAGATAGATCTGGGAACCTATCTAGTCCATGCAGACGGACAGGTTTTTGCCCGCACATGGCATACACTGAAGGCATCTATGCCTCTCACTGCGCAAACAAAGGTGTATACAGGGGAAGAAAAAACCCGCTTTGCTTTTAATATCTTAGGGCAACGTTTGAATTTTTATAGAAATGGTGGAATTTCTTTTGATAGGTATGATAAAATAACAAAAACTCGTACTTGGACGCTATCTGATGGACATAGTCTGCCCTTTAGTCTGGAGAGAGAGACCTATCGCGCCTATACCACCGTAGAGACAACACTTTCTCAGGACGCAGTTGAGGAACTGCTTCGGAAGGAACTGCAGGACACGCTGCTGGAGCAGGTGGAGGAGGGCGAAGTTGTACGGCAGGATTTTGTCATCAGAGTGAAAGAGAATGCACTGGAGGCAACCATGATCTCTGAGTGCCTGGAGGAAATTGGGAAGCGGGTGCCCCGGGTGGAGACAGTGCCCAATCCAGCTGCCACCCTGGGACAAGGGCAAGGAACGTAACATGACGCGGGCGTATGGACGCTTCGCCGTCGGAGCAAAGGAAAGGTCGGGTCAGATGATCGAGCAAATTGTCAATTTGGAACGGATGGAGGAAGCCATCAATATTTTCGGCTCCTTTGACGAAAATATGCGAATTATTGAAAAGGCCCTGGGGGTCACAGTGCTCAACCGGGAAGATCATTTGAAAGTCACCGGACAAGGGGAACAGGTGATGCAGGCGGTAAAGGT
>JAGFXS010000063.1 GCA_017861415.1 Bacillota bacterium | reverse complement strand
ACTGGTGGCCGGCGGACTTCGGCCACTACGGACCTTTGTTCATCCGTATGGCGTGGCACAGCGCCGGCACCTACCGCATCGGCGACGGCCGCGGCGGCGGCGGCAGGGGCCAGCAGCGCTTCGCGCCGCTCAACAGCTGGCCGGACAACGTAAGCCTGGACAAGGCGCGTCGCCTGCTCTGGCCGATCAAGCAGAAGTATGGCCGGAAGATTTCATGGGCCGATCTGATAATCCTCGCGGGCAACGTCGCCTTGGAATCGATGGGTTTCAAGACCTTCGGTTTCGCCGGCGGTCGCGAGGACGTCTGGGAACCGGATCAGGACGTCTATTGGGGCTCTGAGGAAACGTGGTTGGGTGACAAGCGCTACTCCGGCGACCGGGACCTCGAAAATCCGCTCGCTGCAGTGCAGATGGGCCTAATTTACGTCAACCCGGAAGGCCCGAACGGAAACCCGGATCCGATCGCGGCGGCCAAGGATATCCGCGAGACCTTCGCTCGCATGGCGATGAACGACGAGGAGACGGTTGCGCTCATCGCGGGCGGTCATACCTTCGGCAAGACCCACGGCGCCGGCCCTGCGTCACACGTGGGGCCTGAGCCGGAAGCGGCCGGCCTCGAGGAGCAGGGCCTGGGCTGGAAGAGCAGCTTTGGCACCGGCAAAGGCGGTGACACGATCACCAGCGGCCTGGAGGTTACCTGGACCCCCACGCCCACGAAGTGGAGCAACAACTACTTTGAGAACCTGTTCGGCTACGAATGGGAACTGACGAAGAGCCCGGCCGGTGCGCATCAGTGGCAACCGAAGGGTGGTGCGGGAGCCGGTACCGTGCCGGATGCGCACAACCCGTCAAAGCGTCACGCGCCGACCATGTTGACCACGGACCTCTCCCTGAGGTTCGACCCTGTCTACGAAAAGATTTCCCGGCGCTTCTTGGACAATCCAGATCAGCTCTGATTGATGCAAAGGACATCGCCTCCCTCAAGCGCAAGATCCTGGCTTCTGGCCTGTCTGTGTCAGAGTTGGTTTCGACCGCCTGGGCGTCGGCGTCCACGTTCCGTGGCTCCGACAAGCGCGGCGGTGCCAACGGTGCCCGCATTCGTCTGGCGCCGCAGAAGGATTGGGAAGTTAACCAGCCAGGCCAGCTGGCGAAGGTGCTCAAGATCCTGGAGGGCATCCAGAGCACGTTCAACAGCGCTCAGTCCGGTGGCAAGAAGGTCTCGCTGGCTGACCTGATCGTTCTGGCCGGTTGCGCGGGCGTCGAGCAGGCTGCGAAGAATGCCGGCCACAAGGTGACGGTGTCCTTCACGCCGGGACGCATGGACGCTTCGCAGGAGCAAACCGACGTGAAGTCATTCGCCGTGCTCGAGCCAAAGGCAGACGGGTTCCGTAACTATCAAAAAGCTAAATATGCAGCGAGGGCAGAGGAACTGCTGGTTGATCGTGCGCAACTTTTGACGCTGACCGCTCCTGAGATGACGGTTCTCGTGGGCGGCATGCGCGTCCTGAAGACCAACTTCGGAGGGTCCCAGCACGGCGTCTTCACCAAGCATCCAGAAACGCTCACCAATGACTTCTTCGTGAATCTGCTCGACATGAGCACGACGTGGAAGGCGGTCTCGAAAGACGCAGACGTGTTTGAGGGTCGCGATCGCAAAACCGGTGAACTCAAGTGGACCGGCACGCGTGTCGACCTAATCTTCGGTTCAAACTCCCAACTCCGCGCCCTCGCTGAAGTCTACGGATGTGAGGACTCCCAGGAGAAGTTCGTGCACGACTTTGTAGCGGTGTGGAACAAGGTGATGAACCTTGATCGCTTCGACCTTGCGCGATCTTAGCATAAACGTCTTCGAGGGCTTCTGACAGGGTTGCGAAAAAACGGTCAGCTAACAACCGGTTACAGCGGACGGCGTATAACCGCCGCTGAACCGGGCCGTTTTGTTCGAAAACACCGCGCGTGCAATGGGCGATGCCCCCAGGGAGATCAAACTGAGACATATAGGAAACTGTATGAAGGCCGATCCGGCATACGGCAAAGGGGTGGCTGACGCACTGGGCATCCCGCTGAGTGAGGTACCAAAATAGGCACAGAGTCGTATTGACAACGAGGTTCAAATGTCCCGAAAAGAGAGGGTCAAAGCGAGGTCAAAGTAAATTCTATCGAAAAGATTTTTCCACCCTAATTGCTTTATGGCAAATAAAAATAGTAGAAAGAAGGGGAGCTTCGGGATCAAGCGGTGTTTTATATGATGCGCGCAAAACCCCGGCGCAACCAGAGAGGAGGTAAAATCGTGAAGACAACAACCAGACACTTCAAAAAAATGTTAATGGGAGGGGTTATCGCGGCGACTCTCGTGACCTATGTCGCTTTTGCCGGCCCCCTTGGCCTTCCACCGTTGCCGGTCCCGGCCAACAATCCAATCACCCCCGAAAAGGTGAAGCTCGGGGACAAGCTCTTCCACGACAAGCGGTTTAGCAACACCGGAGAGGTCAGTTGTGCGACCTGCCACGATAGAGAGAAAGGCTTCGCCGATGGCCTTCCCGTGTCAGAAGGGATCAATAAACTCAAGGGGACACGTAATGCCCCCACCGTCATTAATGCAGCCTATCTCCATACCCAGTTCTGGGACGGACGTGAACCTACCCTCGAAGCCCAGTCCGCTGGGCCCTTCATCAACCCTGTGGAGATGGCCCTTCCAAATCATGAGCCCATCCTTAAGATCGTGCGGACTGACCCGGAATATGTAGACCTTTTTAAGAAGGCGTTCGCCAAGACTGGGAACCAAATTACCATGAAAGAGGTGGAACAGGCGATCGCATCCTTCGAAAGAACACTTATCGCAGGCAACTCCCCTTTCGATCGCTATTTCTACGGAGGAGACAAAAATGCGATGAGCCCTGCAGCCATCCGCGGACTCGACGTTTTTATCAATCAGGGCCGCTGCGTCTCCTGCCACGTCATCGAACAGACTCAGGCACTCTTTACCGACAATCGGTTCCACATGATTGGGGCGTCAGCTCAACAGATGCCAAAGGACCTTGATGAGTTGGCAGCGGCCGTTGAAGACGTGAAGAAAAAGGGAACCGATATCGCGGTACTGAGCAATGAAAAAACGTCATCCCTTGGCCGGTTTGCCGTGACGCGGGATCTGACGGACATCGGCGCCTTCAAAACCTCAACGCTTCGAAACATCGCTCTCACCGCTCCTTATCTGCACGACGGCAGCCTCAAGACTTTGGAGGAGGTTGTTCAGTTCTATAACAATGGTGGGCGAGTGAAAGAGACCGACCCGGTGCCAGAGCTTTTGAGCGGCGGCATCCGACCACTGAACCTGAGTAAAGAACAACAAGCTGATCTGGTGGAGTTTCTGAAGGCCCTGACAAGCCCGGAGTTTGTTAAGAAGTGATGGCCCCTGCATCATAAAATTGAAAAGGAGGTAGCAACAATGAAGATGGACCGTCGTACATTTCTAAAGACGACAGGTGCAGCCGTAATGGCAAGCGCCTTACCCATGAGCTTGATAAAAGTAGCTTTTGGTGCCAAGAACCCTACCAATGATTTTACCTTTGGATACATCTCCGATGCCCACATCCAGCAGATCGAGGGGAGTAAGTTCGTTCGTAACTGGGACATGGGTCTCATCCGGACGATCCAGGAAGCCAACCTGCTCACACCACAGCCTGATTTTTTCTTCTTCGGAGGCGACCTGGCACAACTTGGAAAAAAGGAAGAGCTGGATCATGGCTTGGAGATCATGTCCAAACTGCGGGGCAAGGTCTACTACGTGATCGGAGAGCATGACTACTATCTTGACCTTGGAAAATACTGGGAGTCCAAGATAAGCCCCCTCTGGTACAGCTTCGATCATAAGGAGGTCCATTTCATCGTCCTCAATAGCATCCTTACCTACGACAAGTGGACTCATAAGAATTGGTCAGACCCCATGGATCGGATGCTGGCCATGGCGCGCCTCGACAACCCGGAGGGCTCGCCTTTCTTGGTGGGCGAGAAACAGCGCGAGTGGTTGAAAAAGGACCTGGAGAAGGTCGATAAGAGCACACCCATTGTCGTCTGTTCCCATTCCCCTATTCAGAAGATCTACAAGGGTTGGAACTTCTGGACGGATGATGCGGAGAGTGTTCAGACGCTCCTCAAACCTTTTAACAAAGTGACGGTGATCTATGGTCACGTCCACCAGATCCAGTACAACCAGATTGGAACTATTAGCTTCCACGCAGTCATGGCCACGGCCTGGCCCTGGCCTTACCCCAAGTCCTATGTCCAGGACCCGAGCCATCTGCCGAAGATGACGATTCCCATGAACCGTGCTGACCCCTTCTTCGAGAGAGATGCCACCGGCTGGCAGTTCATCAACCTTCGGACGGGCAATGTGGATATGCACTACCAGCTTCCTGACAACGAAAACCGGAGCGTCGTCTTCAACACCAAAACCGGCTCTCCAAGAGACATGAAGTATCAAGACGTCAGTAAGCGCATTCCACCTCAAAATCACTTTTAGAGAATGACAGGAGGGATCCAATGAAAGGCAAGAAAAAGCTTTTTGGAGTTCTTTTGATCGGGCTGATGGTTTCGGCCGTCTTAACGATGAAATTATCAAGCCGAGCGGACGATTTCACAAAGCAAGATGTAGAGCGCTGGACCAAAGAGTTCATGACGGTGGTTAAGGAGGGCGATAAGCTATTCCACAGTTCCAGCCTTGGAAAAAATAAGGTTTCCTGTGACCAATGCCATCCGAATGCAGCCAACACCCATCCGGAGACCTATCCCAAATTTCAGAAGCAGATCGGAAGGGTTATTACCCTGTTCGAGATGGTCAATTGGTGTCTCCGAAATCCCCTAGAGGGGGATCCCTTGGCTGCGGACGATCCCAGAATGGTCGCTCTCCTGGCTTACATCCACTATGAGCGGCGGGGTGTTCCGCTGGCACCGGGAAAACATTGATTACTCAGCCCATTGCAGAAGATGTAATCATACCGCCTCCGTGGTCATGCGGTACAAAAAAATCGTGTCGAGCAAATAGGCCTTTCCCTTGACGAAAATAAATGTTCTGAGTTACGAATATCAATAGGTTCTGACCAATACTTCTCGGAGGTAAAAAGATGAAAAAGTCAATCGTTTTGGGAATATTGATCCTTTCAGTCCTATTCATGCAACTAGGCGCTGCATTAGCCAACAAATCCGCGGTCTCCATTGAAGGACCCTCCAGTGTTACGAAAGGAACCGAGGTGACCCTGCGGATCACTGTCACCCACAATGCAAATAGTCCGTCCCATTTCACAGAGTGGGTGAAGGTGACGGCAAACAAGAAGGAGATCGCCCGTTGGGACTATACGAAGGATAACCGCCCCGAAGCCGCTGAATTCACCAAGGAGATAAAGTTTAAAGTGACGGAGGACACAGAGGTCGTCGCAGAGGCCAGTTGCAGCAATCATGGGAGTAAAGGTCCTGCCATCCATAAGATTACTGTGAAGTAATGGTTAGCCTTTGGAGGACGAGAGATGAATATCGGGGGTGTCTCGATTATCCTGATTCTGGGTGTGATCAATATGGCTTTAGTTCTGTTTCAGATGAGCACGGGACTTCGATGGATAAGAATCTCTTATTCTGTGCATAAAAAAACGGGAGTCATTCTCTTTTTTGGTGCTGCCCTTCATGCTTTCCTTGCCATACTTTCCAATTATGGATAAGAGAGGATCCATCGTAAAACCTTTAATGAAAAAAAGCTGGGCCGACGAATTCCTTCATTTGTATTGAGCATAAGAGGGGTTAAGCATACCTTTATCTAAAAAAGTCTCCTTCTCATTTCTTTACCTTCCCCCAATGGTATATATTAAAGTTGTAACGGATAATGGAAGTACCCATTGGGTCTGTCATTGGTGAGTTTCTGAATCAAGTTGTGGTTTCATATCGAAATAAACAATTAGTTCTGATTTAGCATAACTTTAGTGCAGCGGTTCGCTTAGCAGAGAAAGGAGATAAAATAAATGAGTGGACTCAGGAAGGTTGCTATGGTTACGGGAGCAGGAACTGGAATTGGCAAAAGTGCGGCGCTCGCTCTTTTAGAAGAGGGGTATTCCGTTGTTCTGGCGGGACGTCGCGTGGAGGCCTTAGAGATGACTGTGAAGGAAGCCGGGCCGTTTAAATCGCAAGCAGTGGTGGTACCGACTGACGTGAGTGAACCTGCTTCTGTTCGTTCCTTGTTCGCCAAGACGAAAGAGATATTTGGCCGGCTCGACATTTTATTTAACAATGCAGGGATTAGCGGACCCTCTGTACCTTTAGAAGATTTAACCTATGAACAATGGAAATCTGTGGTCGATGTCAACCTGACGGGAACGTTTCTGTGTACTCAGGAAGCATTCAAGCTCATGAAAAGTCAAATTCCTCGGGGGGGCCGCATCATCAATAATGGCTCTATCTCGGCTCATGTGCCACGACCCAACTCTGCCCCCTATACAGCTACCAAGCATGCGATAACGGGTCTGACCAAGGCGACGGCTCTTGACGGACGCCAATACAATATTGCCTGTGGCCAAATCGATATTGGTAATGCAGAGACCGATTTGACAGCACAAATGAAAGAGGGCGTTATGCAAGCCAGTGGAATCATAGCAGTTGAACCCACCATGGATGTCAAGCAGGTCGGGCGTGCAGTGGTCTACATGGCAAGTCTGCCTTTGGAAGCGAATGTTCAATTTATGACCATCATGGCGACCAAGATGCCTTTCATCGGAAGAGGATGATTGGGAGACAACTCATCGGTCTCCTTAAATTCCCCTTCTCTTTTATGTCTTCCGTTTTATGACATGGATTATGGGTGAGCTTTATACTACAGGAAATCTAGAGATCAAGAGAGAGACAGGGGAAGGGTTGCCTAATTTTAAATACTCAACAATGCTTCCTTTGTCCAAAGGATGTCTTTGTGGATCACAATCATAATGGTTGGTTCACTTGGCCGGTTAATTGCCAATTCTGAATCGATGTGGTAGATTAGGCGTGGAAGAGGTGACTTATTCACGGGTTGAAATAGGTAATAAAGAAAGCCGAGTTCATTCCGAATCAAAACAGAGTGAGGCACAGGAGAGGGGAAATCATGAACGTAATTGCATTAAATGGAAGCGCGAGGGGGAAGAAAGGGATAACGTGGAAATTGCTGGATTCGTTTTTGAAAGGGCTCTCAGAGGGTGGGGCTACCGTAAAAGACATCCAGCTAAAGGAATTGAATATCTCCTACTGCCGGGCTTGCCTTACGTGTATGCATAAAACACCCGGTCAATGTGCTCAACGGGATGATATGGACCAGCTCTATCCGTTCCTGAGGGAGTCGGATCTCTTTGTTATGGGGACGCCCGTGTATACAGATAGTATGAGCGCCCAGATGAAAACCGTAATGGACCGTTGCATCTGTGGCATGGACCCATTTTTGCGGATCGACCCTGCAAACCGGGTAAGGCACCCCTTTAATTGGACGATGCCTTCAAAATTCTTCCTTGTTTCAACGTCGGGATTCCCGGAGGTGGACAGTTTCCTCCCTCTGATCATGACGTTCAGGGCCCAAGCAGCGAACTTTGGTTGTGAATCCATCGGGGAAATCTGCATACCCGGCTCCATTGCCCTACAAATGGCACCGCAACTTCTCGAACCTCGCCTCGACCTGATTCAACGGGCTGGGAAAATGCTTGCCGTCCATGAAAAAATAGAACCAACCTTTTTGGAAGAGATCAACAAACCGATTGTGACAAGGGAACAATACCTGGAGATCTCTGCAAAATATGAAGCCTGGGCGAGAAAGAGCCGGGGACAGACCACATAGTCTCTTCTCCCACAGGTTCATTCTCCTCCCTATTAAATATCTCGTTACCACTACATCATCTCTCTCCTGCCTCCGGTGAGGCTCGTGGAGAATCAAGTTTCAAGAGTATGCATTCTCTCCTCCCAATCTTCCCTCACTCCTCATCCTGGCCGAAACCGCTCAAACCCACCCCTCTCGCTTGGGGAAAAAAATTATTGACACCACCAACACCATTTTATATACTCACCTTGCCCCTAGATAGGTACACACTAGAAGTAAAAGTGAACACCTTCTCTTCCATTGGCGAAGGAATGATGAAGGATCCAAAGGTAGTGTCAGTAGGACTTGTCCTGCTCTTGATGAGTGTCTTGGTGGTCCAAGCATCAGCTGCCGAATTCACCTCATGCACGGATGTCCGCGAATACTTCAAAACCCCCCTCCCAGCAGCTCCCTATACCCGAATCCAAGACCTGAAAAAAGCCGTCGAAGTTGTGAGGTCGGGAATCGATTCCCCGTCAAACAGTTGCGAAGATTGGGTAATCGAGCGAGCGTTCTTCGAATATGGAACCGCGCTCGACGAATACAGCAAGACCTTTCCCAG
>JAGFXS010000004.1 GCA_017861415.1 Bacillota bacterium | reverse complement strand
GTCTGCGCTACGATGAAACCTGCACCGGCGGATACCTTCAGATTCCGCACGGTGACGACGAAGTCTTCAGGCGCACCGATTAAGGAAGCGTCGTCCGAAAAGCTATACTGGGTTTTGGCCATGCAGATTGGCAGACTCCCGAAGCCTTGTGTAGTTAACAACTCTGCCTGCTTCTTTGCCTGGGGTGTTAGAAAAACCCCCTTGCCACGATAGATGCGCTTTACAATGGTTTCCAGCTTTTCCTCGATGGTTGACTCCAGCAGATAGGAGGGGGCATACCCTTTGGATTCCTCGCAGAGGCGCACTACCTCTTCGGCCAGTGCCCTGCCGCCCTCACTGCCCTTACTCCACACCTCGGAAAGAGCCACGTTGACCCCAAGACCCTTACACTTTTCCGCCACTAATGCAAGCTCCGCCTCCGTATCCATGGGGAACCGATTGATGGCAACTACGCAAGGCAGACCGAACACCTTAGTGATGTTCTCTACATGCCGCAGCAGATTGGGCAGGCCCTGCTCCAAAGCTGCCAAATTCTCCTGATTTAGCTCACCCTTGGGGACGCCTCCGTGATGCTTCAAGGCTCTGACGGTGGCCACAACTACCACGGCGGAGGGAGAAAGCCCAGCCATGCGGCACTTGATGTCCAGGAACTTTTCCGCGCCAAGATCAGCCCCGAAGCCTGCCTCTGTCACAACATAGTCACCCAATTTCAAGGCTGCCTGTGTGGCCATGATGGAATTGCAGCCGTGGGCGATATTAGCAAAGGGCCCGCCGTGGATAAAGGCGGGGGTTCCCTCGAGAGTTTGTACCAGATTGGGTTTCAACGCATCCTTCAGTAAAGCTGCCATGGCGCCCGAGGCCTTTAAATCCCCCGCGGTCACCGGCTGATCCTCATAGGTATGTCCCACCACAATGCGGGAGAGACGCTCCTTCAGGTCAGTCATGGAGGTGGATAGACAAAGAATCGCCATCACTTCTGAGGCCACGGTAATATCAAAACCATCTTCACGAGGGGAACCGTTCACCCGTCCTCCAAGCCCGTCTACAATGTTTCTCAGCTGGCGGTCGTTCATATCTACACAGCGCCGCCAGGTGATGCGCTTGGGATCAATATGCAAGGCATTGCCCTGATAAATGTGATTGTCAAGTATGGCCGCCAACAGGTTGTTAGCAGCGCCGATGGCGTGGAAATCGCCGGTAAAGTGAAGATTAATGTCCTCCATGGGCACCACCTGGGCATAGCCACCACCAGCCGCACCTCCCTTTAGGCCAAACACAGGCCCGAGGGAAGGTTCACGCAACGCTACAACAGCGCGCTTTCCGATCTTGCGCAGGCTGTCGGAGAGGCCGACGGTTGTGGTGGTCTTCCCCTCTCCGGCAGGAGTAGGATTGATGGCCGTCACCAGAATCAGTTTTCCGTTGGGGCGGTTAATCTCATGGAGTAAGTTGTAATCTATCTTTGCTTTATATGGGCCGTACTGCTCCAGATAGCGATCCTCTACCCCTAGCGCGCGGGCAATTTCTATAATGGGCTTCATGGTACACGCCTGGGCAATCTCGATGTCACTTCTCATATTGACACTCCTCACATCTTACAGCATTATACGGTGCCATTGGTGGATCGTAGGGTTACGTCGTGATAACCGCCCTCCACAATACTGGTGGCGGAGACTAGGGTGATTTTGGCATCCTTCTGTAATTCGGGAATGCTCATCACACCGCAGTTGCACATGGTGGACTTCACCTTGTAGAGACTTTTTGCCACGTTATCCTGCAGGCTGCCGGCGTACACCACATAAGAATCCACCCCTTCCTCAAAGGAAAGGTCTTCGTTTCCGCCCAGGTCATACCGCTGCCAGTTTCTGGCCCGGTTGGAGCCTTCACCCCAGTACTCTTTCACATAGGTGCCGTTAACAAACAGCTTATTGGTCGGGCTTTCGTCAAACCGGGCAAAATAGCGACCTAACATAAGGAAATCTGCGCCCATGGCCAGAGCTAAGGTCATGTGATAGTCCAATACAATGCCGCCGTCGGAACAGATGGGCACATAAATTCCGGTTTTCTCAAAATATTCGTCCCTTGCAGCAGCCACTTCAATCAGAGATGTGGCTTGGCCGCGGCCGATGCCCTTCTGCTCCCGGGTAATACAGATGGAACCACCGCCGATACCCACCTTGACAAAGTCAGCGCCTGCCTCGGCTAAGAATAGGAACCCGTCCCGATCTACCACGTTTCCGGCGCCTACCTTTACGGTGTCGCCGTACTTGCTGCGGACGAACTCCAAGGTGCGCTTTTGCCAGACGGAATACCCCTCCGAGGAGTCAATACAGAGAATGTCGGCCCCAGCCTCTACCAATGCGGGTACCCGCTTCTCATAGTCCAAGGTGTTGATGCCTGCACCCACTACATACCGTTTTTGAGCGTCCAGCAATTCCTGTGGATTTTCCTTGTGGGAGGAGTAATCCTTTCGGAAGACAAAGCTCTGCAACAGGCCGTTGTCATCCACCACCGGCAGAGCGTTAAGCTTGTGCTCCCAGATGATGTCATTGGCTTGTTTCAAGGTCGTGTTCTTCGGTGCGGTGATCAGCTTTTCCACCGGTGTCATAAACTCGGCAACCTTGGTGTTGGTGTCCATACGGCTAACCCGGTAATCACGGCTGGTAACCAAACCCATGAGCTTACCGTTAGGGGTGCCACTGTCGGTCACCGCCATGGTGGAGTGCCCGGTGATTTTCAAAAGACGCAATACGTCCGCCAGCGTGTTATCTGGCTTCAAATTGGAGTCACTGACCACAAATCCTGCCTTATAGCCTTTGGCACGGGCTACCATAGCTGCTTCACTCTCAATGCTCTGGGAGCCAAAAATGAAGGCCACGCCGCCCTCTCTTGCCAAAGCAACTGCCATCCGATCATCGGAGACGGCCTGCATCACGGCGGAGACAAGAGGAACATTAAGGCTGAGGGCAGGCTCCTCTCCTTTCCTGTATTTGACCATGGGGACCTTCAATGAGACATTGTCGGGTTTACACTCCTCGGAGGTGTAGCCGGGAATCAGGAGATATTCGCTAAAGGTACGAGAGGGTTCCGCGTAGTAGTGTGCCATCTTGTACTCCTCCTTCTGTTATTTAAAATATTGGACTGCAGAACGAAACAGCCCCATGTCAAAATTGCCGGGAACGTTTTGATAGAGTCCATGTCCCATACGCTCTGTATGCCCCATCTTGCCAAAAACTCGGCCGTCGGGAGATGTGATGCCCTCGATGGCAAAGACAGAGTTGTTGGGATTAAACTGTACTCGGGCAGTGGGTTGGCCCTCCAGATCTACATACTGGGTGGCAATCTGCCCCTGCTCTGCCAACTTCCGAACCAGATCTTCGGAAGCTAAAAAGCGGCCTTCCCCGTGGGAAATTGCCACGCTGTAGATCTCTCCCGGCTTGGTGTTCATCAGCCAAGGGGATCGATTGGAGGCCACTCTTGTCCGAACCAGGCGGGACTGGTGCCGCCCGATGGAATTGAAGGTCAACGTGGGGCAGGTCTCATCTGTGTCAATTATCTCCCCAAAGGGTACAAGACCCAACTTTACCAATGCCTGAAACCCATTGCAAATCCCACATATCAGCCCATCACGCTTTGCAAGCAGGTCGTTTACCTGATCCTTCACCACTCCACTGCGGAAGAAGGAAGTGATAAGCTTGGCCGAGCCGTCCGGCTCGTCGCCGCCGGAGAATCCACCTGGGATGAAGATGGCCTGAGCTTCCTTAATTCGATTTGCGAAGTACGATGCCGATTCCACAATATCGTTGGGGGTCAGATTTCGGATGACAATAATCTCCGCCTCTGCCCCTGCTTCACGAATCACCTTCGCCGCATCGTATTCGGTATTGGTACCCGGAAAGACGGGAATCAGAATTCGGGGCCCTCCTGGGATTTTGACAGCGGGTGCTGGCCAGCTTGCTGCCTCAAAGATAAACGCAGGGATTTCCCCTTGATTCTGCACAATATTACAGGGATAAATCGGCTCTAACTTATTTTCATATACCTTTTGCAGACTGTCAAGAGTCAATTCCTCACCGCGCCAGGTGATATGCTCATTTAATGTCGTTTTGCCCAGAGGCAAACCCACCGCGTCCCCTGCATTCTCAAACTCCAGAATAAAGGAGCCGTAAGCATAGCCGAAAAGTTCATCCAAACCGCGTTCTTCATTCAAGGCAAGACCAATCCGGTTTCCAAAGGACATTTTCAGTATACCTTCGGCCACACCGCCGTAGGTGGGAGTATAGGCCGCCCTGAGTTTCCCCTCCCTGCTAAGCTGGGAAACCATCCCGAAGGTTTTCAAAAGGGAGTCCGCCCGGGGAAGGCCATCGTCTCCGTACTCCGGACGGAGCCATGTAACGGTGTGCCCCGCCCCTTTAAACTCCGGAGAAATGACCTGAGATATTGGATCTGTCGTCACTGCAAAAGATACCAGCGTGGGGGGAACATCCAGTTCTTCAAAGCTGCCGCTCATAGAGTCCTTTCCGCCGATGGCGGCAATGGACAGCTCTAACTGAGCACGGAAGGCCCCTAATAGAGCGGCCAAAGGCTTGCCCCAACGGGTCTTGTCCCGGCGCAGGCGCTCAAAATACTCCTGGAAGCTCAAATAGGTATCCTCTATAGAGGCGCCCGTTGCCACAAGCTTTGAGACGGATTCAATCACCGCCAGATAGGCCCCATGATAGGGACTTTTCTCCGAAATAAAAGGGTTGTACCCCCAAGCCATGAAGGAACAGGTCGAAGTGTCCCCCATTTCCCGGGCAATCTTGTGTACCATCGCCTGAGGCGGGGTCTGCTGATATAGTCCCCCAAAGGGCATCAGTACCGTGCCAGAGCCAATGGTTGCATCAAAGCGCTCCGATAGGCCGCGTTTCGAGCAAACGTTCAAGTCTGCTGCCAAAGCCATGAATCCATCACCAAAATTCGTAACTGGCTCCTTGGCAAAAGGTTTTGCCGCCTCAGTCTTAGCTACTGCATGCTTTTCCGCACCGTTGGTGTCCAGAAAATCTCGGGAGAGATCCACAATCTTCTCACCGTTCCAGGTCATGGTCAGACGTCGATCACTGGTGACCCTAGCAACAATGGTTGCCTCCAGATTCTCCCTGGCAGCAAGAGAGAGGAATCGCTCTGCGTCTTTTTCCGCTACCACTACAGCCATTCTCTCCTGAGATTCGCTAACGGCAAGCTCCGTGCCGTCGAGTCCCTCATATTTCTTGGGCACGGCGTCCAGATTGATGTTAAGTCCATCAGCAAGCTCTCCGATTGCGACAGATACTCCGCCCGCACCGAAATCGTTGCAGCGCTTAATGAGCAGGGCTGCCTCCTGATTGCGGAAAAGTCGCTGAAGCTTCCGCTCCTCCGGAGCGTTACCCTTCTGCACCTCAGGGCCACCTGTCTCTAAGGACTGGGCGGTGTGAGATTTGGAGGAGCCGGTTGCGCCGCCGCAGCCGTCGCGGCCTGTCCGCCCGCCCAACAGAATCACCAGATCCCCGGCCGACGGAACCTCCCTCCGTACATTTTCTGCCGGGGCGGCACCGATGACCGCACCGATTTCCATGCGTTTGGCCTCGTAACCGGGGTGGTAGATCTCATCTACTTGGCCGGTGGTTAGGCCGATCTGATTGCCGTAAGAACTGTAACCAGCCGCCGCCTTGGTGACAATGGTCCGCTGAGGCAGCTTCCCCGGCAATGTCTCGCTCACTGGCTTTAAGGGATTCGCCGCCCCGGTGACACGCATGGCGGCATAGACATAAGACCTCCCAGAGAGGGGGTCGCGGATGGCGCCCCCGACGCAGGTAGCGGCACCGCCAAAGGGTTCAATTTCCGTGGGATGATTGTGAGTTTCGTTTTTAAAGAGCAGTAACCAGTCTTCTAGTCCCTCCGAGGTTTCCACCTTTATCTTAACGGTGCAGGCGTTTACTTCCTCGGACTCGTCCAGATGTGGCAGTTTCCCTGCCTGCCGCAGGTATTTGGCGGCGATGGTACCCATGTCCATAAGGCTTACAGGCTTAGTTCTGCCCAAAGCCCTGCGGGTCTCCAGATATTCCTCATAAGTTTTCTGGACAATAGGGTCCTCAAACTCCACGTGGTCAATAGCGGTAAGGAACGTGGTGTGGCGGCAGTGGTCAGACCAGTAGGTGTCGATCACCCGCAGCTCCGTCATGGTGGGGTCACGACTTTCTTCGAAGAAGTATTCCCGACAGACCTGAAGATCCTCTAAATCCATGGCAAAACCGTATTGCTCCTGGAGGGCCAAAAGCCCTGCATCACTCAGAACCCGAAACCCCTGGATAGTCGACACCTTTTCAGGAACGGGATAAGATACCTCCAGCGTTTCCAAGGTGGCAAGTGATGCCTCTCGGCTCTCCACCGGGTTAATGACGTAATCTTTGATGGCGGCAATTTCCGCCTCGCTCATCTTGCCCTCCAGCAGGTAGACCCTTGCATTGCGTACAAGGGGCCGTTCTCCTTGTGAGAGAATCTGAATGCACTGGGCGGCGGAGTCCGCCCGCTGGTCAAACTGACCGGGCAGATATTCCACGGCGAACACCGTGGCCCCCGGTACATTTGGCAGGTTATCAAACACCACATCCAGTTGAGGCTCGGAAAGAATGTTTTTCACGCTTTCCTCAAATAGTTCCTTTGAAATTCTTGCCAGATCATAGCGGTTAAAAAGACGAAGTTTCCGCAGTCCCTCAATTTGAAGGAGGGTGCGGATATCCGTTGCTAAGGCCTCAGCCTCCACGGCAAGGCCCTCCCGTTTTTCCACATATACCCTGTAGACCAAGATTACACCTCCTCGGCAGCCAGCAAGGCCTTTTGACCAATGTCTTTCCGGTAATAAGCGTTATTAAATGTAACGCGCCCTGCTTGACGGTACGCCTTTTCCACGGCTTCTTTGAGGGTGTCTCCCGTGGCAGTCACGCCTAGCACACGCCCCCCGGCGGTACACAGCATTCCGTCTCTAAGTTGACCGCCCGCCACATAGACATCTCCGTCAAGATCACTAGGGATGGCAATGGGATAGCCTGTCTCATAGAGACCGGGATAGCCCTTGGATGCCATCACCACACAGCAGGCCGCACCAGCACGGAATATAACCTCCGTTTCAGCCAGGGTTTCCGCCGCCGTGGCCTGCATGACAGTAAGGAGATCACTCTCCAGAAGAGGCAGCACTACCTGGGTTTCCGGATCACCGAACCGACAGTTGTACTCAATAACCTTTGGCCCAATAGGGGTAAGCATCAGGCCAAAATAGAGGCAACCCTTAAAGGTTCTCCCCTCCGCGTTCATAGCCGCCATTGTGGGGAGAAATATCTCCTTCATGCACTGCTTGGCAATGTCCTTTGTGTAGTAGGGATTTGGGGCAATGGTGCCCATGCCACCGGTATTAAGGCCCTCATCCCCATCCAAAGCACGCTTGTGATCCATCGAGGACACCATAGGGATCAAGGTTTTGCCATCCGTGAAAGACAAAACAGAAACCTCCGGTCCGGTGAGAAACTCCTCGATAACCACATTGCTACCGCTCTCGCCAAAGATCTTATCCTCCATCATGGAACGTACCGCCGCCTGTGCTTCTTCCCGTGTCTCGGCAATGATGACGCCCTTTCCTAGGGCCAGACCGTCTGCTTTCACAACCGTGGGCAGAGGGGCCGTCTCCAAATAGATCAGCGCAGCCTCCAGGTCAGAAAAAACCTCGTAGGCCGCAGTAGGAATGCCATACTTTTTCATCAGGTTCTTGGAAAAGACCTTACTCCCTTCCAAAATGGCCGCTTTCTTGTTGGGGCCAAAGCAGGGTATCCCCTTCGCCTCCAATGCGTCCACCGCGCCTAATACCAGAGGGTCGTCCGGCGCTACCACGGCAAATTCAATGCCATGGGCTTCGGCAAAGGCGGTGATGCCGGCAATATCCTTGGCATCAATATCTACGCAGGTAGCATCCGTCGCAATGCCTCCGTTGCCAGGAAGGGCGTACAGCTCCGTTATATTCGGATTCTTTCTTAGGCTCTTGATGATGGCGTGTTCACGGCCGCCGCCGCCGACTACCATGACATTCATGGGCTATCGTCCCCTTCCGTTAATGATGGAACAGGCGCAGACCGGTAAAGGCCATAACCATGTTGTACTTGTTGCAGGTCTCAATGACATTATCATCCCGCACGGAGCCGCCAGGCTGGGCCACATAGGTCACACCGCTTCGATGGGCACGTTCAATATTGTCACCGAAAGGAAAAAAAGCATCACTGCCGAGAGATACCCCGTTGATACCGGCAAGATAACTGCGCTTTTCTTCCCGGGTAAATGGTGCAGGGGAAACTTTAAAATATTTCTGCCAGTTTCCCTCCGCAAGCACATCGCCGCTGTCATCCTCAGAAAGGTACAGATCAATGGCATTGTCTCGGTCGGGTCTTCTGATATTGTCCAAAAATGGCAGATCCAGCACCTTTGGATGTTGCCGCAACTGCCAGAGATCTGCCTTCTGTCCGGCCAGTCGGGTGCAATGAATACGGGACTGCTGACCGGCTCCCACACCGATGGCCTGACCGTCTATAGCATAACACACAGAATTAGACTGTGTATACTTTAACGTAATCAAGGCTACTATCATATCTCGCTTGGCAGAGACCGGAATCATTTTATTATCTGTGACAACTTGTTCCAAAAGGCTCTCATCAATGATAGCGTTATTCCTACCCTGCTGGAAGGTGACGCCGAAGACCTCTTTATGCTCAAGGGACTCCGGAACATACGTCGGGTCAATCCTTACGATGCTATAGGAACCATTCCGCTTGGTCTTTAAGATTTCCAATGCCTCCGGCTCATATCCGGGGGCAATCACCCCGTCGGAGACCTCCCGCTGAATCACTCGGGCTGTGGTAGCGTCACAGACATCGGAGAGGGCGATCCAGTCTCCGAAAGAGCACATCCGGTCGGTGCCACGAGCCCGGGCGTAGGCACAAGCCAAGGGGGATTCGTTCAGACCTTCAATGTCATCCACAAAGCACGCCTTTTGGAGCACCTCGCCCATGGGAAGACCAATCGCCGCAGAGGTAGGACTTACGTGCTTAAAGGAGGTTGCAGCCGGAAGTCCAAGCGCATCCTTCAGTTCCTTTACCAACTGCCAGCTATTAAGCGCATCTAAAAAATTGATATAGCCTGGGCGGCCATTTAATATCTCCAGCGGCAGAGGCCGATCACCCTCTATAAAAAGCTCTGCGGGCTTCTGATTAGGGTTGCAGCCGTATTTTAGTTCAAATCTAGTCATTGCTCCGTCTCCTCGCCGTACTGATTGATCAGGATCTCCTCCACCTCACCATGCGCAAGATCCGTATATCGAACATAGAGGGATATTTTGTTTTCCGGGCGCAAGCTCTCCCAAATGCCTTTAGCAAAGGCTTCTATGTCGTTGAGGATCTCCACTCGCTTTGGTTCCCCCATAAAGGTGGGCAGGGGGTTGCCGTCGCCTTGGTAGGTGTGGAGGAAATGTCCCACCCCAGGTATGGGTGGATAGCAGAAAAAGTGTCGGATGCAGGCGGAGCCATCGGCATCGGCACTTTTCAGAATAGACAGCTTATAGCTACCATCAGGGGCTACCAATCCAGAAATTCTAGGGGTCAAGTTTGGTGCATCCGGTTCAAAGGCACGGGTCATCAGGGCGTCCTCAAAGCTCCCGCCCACCAGCAGGGCGTCCCGGATGGTGTCGGTCTGATCACCGTTGGTGACAATCAGATCCCCACTCACCAGACGAACGGGATGGTAAATGATGAGGGACGGATCCTCCATCTTGCTGGGATCCTGGGCCTGGGTACGAATGCCGTCCTCCGTTTTTACAAAGATACGGTTCCGGCTGTTAGCACTACGTCCCATAATGAAATAGACCACAGCCATTTTTCTCCCGTCCAGACTTTGTCCAATGACAATCCCCCGACCGGGATATGGATTGCCGGAAAGCAGCCCGTCCAGCTTTTTCACTTCGTAAACACTCATCGGCCGTCCCTCTCTTTCTGTAGCTTTTGGGAGATCAGCTCGCAGGCGCGGGGAAGAAGTTTCCACTCCGCCTGCTCCATTACTCGCCTCTGGAGTATCTCAGGGGTATCGCCCCGGCGCACAGGAACCGCCTTTTGCAAGATAATCTCTCCCCCGTCTGGAACCTCATTCACAAAATGAACCGTGGCGCCGGTGAGCTTTACTCCATAGGAAAGCACCGCCTGATGTACCCGCAGCCCGTAGAAGCCCTCCCCACAAAAGGCGGGAATCAGGGACGGGTGAACATTGATGATTCGCTTGTCGTAGGCGGCCGTGAAATCTCCGCTTAATATCCGCATGAACCCGGCCAGAACAATGAGTTCAACCCCGCGCTGAGAGAGGAGTTCCCGCAGGCTCCTCTCAAAGTCCTCTCTGGCAGGGTGAGCTGCTTTATCCAGCACCACGGCCTCTACGCCCCGGCTCCGGGCGCGCTCCAAGGCGAAGGCACCCGGATTATCGGACACAACCACGACGATCTCCCCACTCTTGAGGATGCCCTGGCCCTGGGCATCCAACAGAGCCTGCAGGTTAGTTCCACCACCGGAGACCAACACCGCAATTTTGGTTTTTACCATATGATGACGCCCTCCGGCGAGGCAATCACTTCTCCGAGGATGCAGGGCAATTCTCCTGCCTGCTGCAATGCCTCTATGGCCCTACCCGCATCTTCTTTTGCGACAATCACTGTCATGCCGATGCCCATATTAAAGGTATTGAACATATCCCGTCTAGGAATATTTCCAAGGGTCTCCACTAAGGTGAAGATAGGCAGCACGGGAACTGCGGATTCCTTGATCTTAGCCGTCATCCCCTCAGGCAGACTTCTGGGGATGTTTTCATAAAACCCGCCACCGGTAATATGGGAAGCGGACTTCACCGAAACAGCCTCCATGAGAGCCAACATGCTTTTTACATAGATGCGGGTGGAGGTTAGCAAGGTCTCGCCAAGGCTGGCTCCGTTTAACTCCACCATCGGCGTTTTCAGATCGCAGCCTTCCACATTGAGCACCTTGCGCACTAGAGAAAATCCATTGGAATGTACGCCGGAGGAGGGCAAGCCAATGATGACATCCCCTTCTCGGATACTATTCTTATCAAAGATCTTTTCCCTATCTACAATGCCCACAGAAAAGCCCGCCAGGTCATATTCATCCTCGGGATAAAACCCGGGCATTTCTGCGGTTTCTCCCCCGACGATGGCACAGCCCGCCTGAACGCAGCCCTCTGAAACACCGGCTACGATGGCCGCCACCTTCTCCGGAATGTTTTTGCCCAGGGCGATATAATCCAAAAAGAACAGGGGCTTGGCCCCGCAGCAGACAATATCATTGACGCACATGGCCACACAGTCAATGCCCACGGTGTCATGCTTGTCCATCAGAAAAGCCAGCTTCAGCTTGGTGCCAACGCCGTCGGTGCCGCTCACCAGCACAGGCCGTTTCATACCGGCAACGTCCAGCTCGAAGAGGCCGCCGAAGCCGCCCAAATCTGACGAGGCTCCGGGAATCATGGTTCTGGCTACATGAGATTTCATTAGCTCTACCGCTTTATAGCCGGCAGTGATATCCACACCGGCTGCGGCGTAGCTCTTGGAAGCAGAATCACTCAAGGCTCTTACCCCTTTCCATTCCAGCAGTAGGTACAAATTTTACAAGGATCTAAACCGATGGACGAAATCAGGCCTTCTAAAGACTGATACTCTAGTGTGGTAAAATGCAGGGCCTCGCAGATTTTTTCCCGCAGCTTCTTCCCCCGCTCCGTGGTGGCGTCGGTATACTCATCCAAATGCTGGAACCCCTCTTCCCCCTCCATCTCCAAGATGGTTCGGCGGGTGATAAGTTCCATTTCTGAATTACTCCGGGAGAAGTTCAGGTATTTACAGCCGTACATAATCGGCGGACAGGCGGAGCGGATGTGTACTTCCTTGGCGCCGTTTTCATAGAGGAACTCCACCGTTTCACGCAGCTGGGTTCCTCGGACAATACTGTCGTCAACGAAGAGGAGTTTTTTCCCTTCGATAAGTTCATGAACGGGAATTTGTTTCATTTTTGCCACTTTATCCCGTTCTTTTTGATTGTCGGGCATAAAGCTTCGAGGCCAAGTTGGGGTATACTTAATAAAGGGCCGAGCAAAGGGAATGCCGCTCTCATTGGCATAGCCGATGGCATGAGGGGTTCCGGAATCGGGTACACCGCTGACATAGTCGATGTCCATTGTGTTCCCTTTTTTCCGGTCAGTTCTGGCCAATACGGCACCATTACGGTTGCGCATAACCTCCACGTTAACCCCTTCATAATTGGAGTTAGGGTAACCATAATAGGTCCAGAGAAAGGCGCAGATCTTCATCTCGTCTCCCGGTGGGAGCAAGGTCTCAAAGCCGTCGGCAGTAACCGCCAGAACTTCTCCCGGGCCAAGCTCATAAACATCATGGTAGCCCAGTTTTTGATAGGCAAAGGACTCAAAAGCCAGTGCGTAACCGTCCTCATCCTGTCCCACATGGATGGGCAGACGCCCAAAACGATCCCGGCAGGCGTAGATGGTGCCCTCAGTCATCAGCAAAATGGAGGCGGTTCCGTCTACCACTTCCTGAACATATTTCAGACCCTCATGGAAACTGGTTTTTTGATTAATGAGGGCGGCAACGAGCTCAGTGGAATTAACCCGACCACCGGTCATAGCTTCAAAATGGAAGCCGCCGGGCGCAAGCAGTTCGCTGATAAGCTGCTCCGCATTGTTGATGACTCCAACAACAGTAATGGCATAGGTTCCCAGGCCGGAACGCACCAGTAAAGGCTGAGGATCTGTATCGCTGATACAGCCGATGCAAATGTTTCCGTGCATCTCTTCAGTGATTCCTTCGAACTTCGTCCGGAATGGAGAATTCTCTATGTTGTGGATATCTCTCTGGAAGCCGTCGCGACCGCCATAGGCCGCCATGCCGCCCCTTCTTGTTCCCAGGTGAGAATGATAGTCCGTACCGAAAAAAACATCCAATACGCAATCACGCTTGGAAACCGCACCAAAAAAACCGCCCAAGTGAATGACACCTCCCGCAAAATTGGTAAGACCAACAACCAAAAGGTTTGAGCCTTCGTCACTCTGCCTTACCCGTTAATGCTCTTTCTTATTTGCTCCAAGAATTCCATTGTTCTGCTTTTCTCGTTGGACATGCTTCTATAGGACGATGCCAAAACAATCATGTTCAACTTTCGGGGTTCTCAAACATAGCCATGTGAAAGCAGAAGACGTCGTCTAACCTCTCCCACCTTCGTGTTTGATTAAACGTTATATTTCGCTGACAGGACCGCATCCTTTTCAAGAATCTTGCGCCGCTCCGCAATTCGGGCTTCCTCCAGCATCTCGGCAAGTTCCTGGTTTTCCACGGATAGAATTTGCATGGCAAGCAAAGCGGCATTGGCGGCGCCATCAATCGCAACGGTTGCCACAGGGATTCCTGCCGGCATTTGCACGGTGGATAAAAGCGCGTCAATGCCGTCCAACACAGAGGCCTTAATGGGTATTCCGATCACCGGAAGGGTGGTATTGGCAGCCAAAGCACCTGCGAGATGAGCCGCCTTGCCTGCCGCTGCAATGACAACCCCAAAGCCAGCCTTCCGAGCATTTACGGCAAACTCTCTGGCCTGTTCCGGGGTTCGGTGAGCAGAGTAAATATGCACCTCATAAGGCACGGAGTACTCCCTCAGTGTTTCCATGGCTTTCTCCACGACGGGAAGATCGCTGTCACTTCCCATGATGATGGCAACTTTCTTCATCCCTGACACACTCCTTATTGTCTTGAAATAAATGGTAAAATGGACAGTTCTATTCCCTGGATGTTGGAAACGGAACTGCCCAGACGGTCGGCTTGCATACGAGGCATTTTGCTCCCCTGTGGTTACCCACTTCCGTCAGTTACAAACGCCTTTTTCACTTGTATTATGGAAACGATTATACTACAAATCCCATTTTGCGTCAATTCCCCGAATCGTCAGGAATTATCGGGTTTTCTATATTCGCTCTGTGTATTTTCCCACAGAAATGAAGCCCCCGGCGGCTAACGACACCGCCGGGGAGCTTTTAGAT
Organism: Bacillota bacterium; assembly: GCA_017861415.1. Taxonomy (GTDB): domain Bacteria; phylum Bacillota; class Clostridia; order Oscillospirales; family Oscillospiraceae; genus Evtepia. Next base: position 4,631 of record JAGFXS010000004.1, on the reverse strand, counting down.
ATTTCAAACGAGGAGCTTAACTCTTCTTGCCCACACGCTTTTCTGTTTTGCCTTCCGTTAGCTTTGCAAAATACTCTTTGGTGAGGCCGGCAACCACGCCAGACAGCGCAAAGAGCGCCACAAAGTTGGGGATAGCCATCAGGCCGTTAAATGTATCTGCCATATCCCAGACCACGTCTAGGGAGCTTACAGAACCGATGACAACAACAATAATGAACACAATTTGATAAATTTTTGCACCCTTGAGTCCAAACAAATATTGCACACAGCGGGTGCCATACAACGACCAGCCCAAGATGGTGGAATACGCAAACAACATCAGTGCGATTGCCACAAACAAAGAGGCCAACTTGTCACCCCAAACGGTGGCAAATGCTGCAGTAACAAGTTCTGGCCCAGGCTTAACGCCAAAGTTAATAGGCACGTCGCTGACAATGATGGTAAGTGCCGTCAGCGTGCAAATCACCAGAGTATCCATAAACACCTCGAAGATTCCGAAGAGGCCTTGATTGACTGGCCCTTTGGTATCCGCCGCTGCGTGTGCAATGGCAGCGGAGCCTAACCCTGCTTCATTGGAGAAGGCGCTCCGGCGCAGCCCCCAAACGATGGCCTGACGTAAAACCAGACCAGACGCCGCGCCTGCAACAGCCTGAGGGGAAAAGGCTCCAATAAAGATCTTGCTAAATGCTTCGCCAATTTGAATGAAATTGCCTAAGATTACACCCAACGCAAAGATGATGTATAGAATGCACATAAAGGGAACCAGCTTTTCTGTCACAGCACCAATTCTCTTAATGCCGCCGAACAGTACCAACGCAGTAACAATGGCCAGAACGATGCCAATGGTCCAGCGAATGGTATTGGTGCTGTCAGCAGCCGAAGGAACAAAGGCAACAATGGCGTTATTCAAAGACCCAACAATGGAGTTTGCCTGAGACATATTGCCGATACCGAAAGAAGCCAAGGCGGCAAAGAGGGAAAAAAGTACTGCTAGCCACTTCCAGTTCTTCCCCATGCCGTTTGTAATATAGTACATGGGACCACCGACCCAGTCACCTTTCTTATCCCTCTCACGATAACGAATGGCCAAGGTCACCTCAGAGTACTTGATCACCATGCCCAGCAGGGCGGCAATCCATAGCCAAAACACCGCGCCATAACCACCTAATGCGATGGCTTGGCTCGTGCCTACAATGTTACCGGTACCAACGGTACCAGACAATGCAGTAGTAAGCGCTTGAAAGGGGGTAACTGCTCCTTCACCCGCCTTTTCTTTGCTAAACAGCTTTCCAGCTGTTTCCTTCATTGCGTGTCCGAATTTAGTAAATTGCACACCGCGGTTACGCACGGTGAAATACAACCCACCTATAAACACGCAAGGCAACAAGATATTTAGCCACGCGATGGAATTTAGTGGTCCAATGATAAAATTAATCAATGTCTGCATCTTAGCTCTCCTTTTCTCTCTTTTCTTCCGATTTTTGCCAAATAGGTTGCAGAAAAAACGGCCGGTGCCTTCTCAAAAGACACCGGCCATCCAATTACGTCAAAAACAGCTAGTTAGACGCAGCTTTCCGTCCTCTGCCTGAGAGATTGGAGAAAAGTTTTGCCCAATTGCACCTTCCATCCTCATATTAAAATGATTTTTCTCCAGGCTTGCACCCAGTTGCAGTGCTTTTTCTTAGAAGTTTAGGCTATGCTACCTCTTATTGGAATTCATCATCATTTCCTATTCTGCATTCTTTGTTTGGCTAATGACTAATTCTAACTTTTTTACAGCCTAAAAGCAAGAAATTTTAACAACTTTTTAACGCAATGGCCAATTTTGCCTTTTCAAAAATGGTTTGGGGGTTGAGATGATAGGCTTCCAGCACCAACTGTGCCTTACCAGAACGACCAAACTGATCCTCAACACCGTGGCGGATGACAGGAACCGGACAGTTCTGGCTTAAAAATTCCGCTACCGCGCCACCTAAACCACCTAGAATATTATGCTCCTCACTAGTAACCACTGCACCTGTCTCCCGGGCGGCAGCCAGAAGCAGTTCTCCATCCAATGGCTTGATGGTGTGCATGTCGATGACCCGGGCGGATATCCCCTCCTCTTCCAGGAGTTCAGCGGCGCGCAGGGACATCTGCACCATCATGCCGGTGGCAACAATGGTGACATCGGTGCCCGGGCGCAGAACGGCGCCCTTTCCAAGCTCAAATTGATATCCTTCAACGCCTTCGGTTACGGTGTCCACCGCCAAGCGGCCCAGGCGCATATACGCCGGTCCGTTATACTCAACCAGCGCTTTCACGGCCTGACGCATTTCATTTCCGTCGCAGGGGCAAAGCACCAGCATTTCGGGAATTGCACGCATGATGGCAAGATCCTCGATGCACTGATGGGTTGCGCCATCCTCCCCGACGGAAAGGCCCCCGTGGGAACCAATTACCTTAACGTTTAGGTGGGGATATGCAATGCTGTTGCGAACCTGCTCCCAAGCACGGCCTGCGGCGAACATAGCAAACGTATTGGCAAAGGGCTTTTTTCCACAGGTCGCCAGTCCAGCCGCAACACCCATCATATTGGCCTCTGCAATTCCCATATTAAAAAAACGATCAGGATACGCTTTTGCAAAGCCTTTGGTCATGGTGGAGCCGGAGAGATCCGCATCAAGTACTACAATATCCGGGTCGGAGGCCGCCAGCTCTAGAAGCATTTCACCGTAGGCGGCTCTGGTTGCAATGTTTTCTGCCATCTTACTTACCCTCCAGCTGTTCTAGTTTGTTTACAAGCTCCACTCTTGCCTGCTGATACTGAGCGTCATTGGGAGCCTTGCCGTGCCAATCAGCATTATTCTCCATAAAGGAGACGCCCTTCCCCTTGACCGTGCTGATCAGAATAACTGTGGGTGCGTCCTTTTTTGTTTCAGCCTCGGAGAAAGCCTCTTCTAAAGAGGCAAAATCATGCCCGTCCGCTTTCAAAACATGCCAGCCGAAGGAAGCCCATTTCTGATCTAATGGCTCGGAGGGCATGACATCTGCGGTTTTGCCGTCAATCTGCAGGCCGTTCACATCCACCACAGCGCAGAGATTATCCAGCTGGTACTTGGCCGCGCTCATAGCCGCCTCCCAGACCTGTCCCTCAGCCATTTCTCCGTCTCCCATTAGTGCAAACACACGATAGGACTTTTCATCCAGTTTACCCGCAAGGGCCATGCCCACAGCGGCTGAAATCCCCTGCCCCAGGGAACCCGTAGACATATCTACTCCCGGCACATGGTTCATTTCAGCATGACCGGATAGCTGTCCATCAATACTGCGGAAGCAACATAGCTCAGTTTCTGGGAAAAACCCCCTCTGAGCAAGAACTGCGTAAAGTCCAGGCGTGCAATGCCCTTTGGAAAGGACAAATCGGTCCCGCGTGGGGTCTTTTGGATTTTGCGGATCCAGATTACGCATGACTTTATTGTAAAGAAGCGTAAAGACCTCCATGGCGGAAAACGAACCGCCCAGATGTCCTGAGGCGCAGCGGTATACCATATCCAGGCCCATGAGTCTTCCTCTGGCCGCAATCGTTTCCCACTGGCGCAGTTGTGCTTGATTCATAGATTTCTTTCCTTTCAACAACAACGAATTTTAAACGTTCCCTGATTCATTCCTTCGCGCAATGCAATAGAGTTACCATATACCAAAACTTTGTGTTTTACACAGATTTTATGCGGAAATATTGTATCACGGAAATTTCCAACGGTCAAACCTCTTTCTCCTCTTGCATTCAGATTAAAAATCCGCTATACTATGTCAGCACCCGTCAGGTTCGAATCCTGTCGCCCGGACCAAATTAACGTCATGTATGAGGATTTGAACCCATACATGACGTTTTGTTTTGTTCGTCATAAATAAAATAAAGCAATAAACATTTATATTATCGGAGGAAATTCAATTGAAATATAAAGGCGTTTGTATTGCGGTAAAAGATATACATCTTTCCAAAAAGTTTTATCAGGATTTATTTGAATTAGAAGTATTTCAAGACTATGGCAGAAACGTCTCCTTTGGTGGATTGTCCTTACAGCAGGACTTTGACTGGTTGTTAAGCATCCCAAAGGATAGCATATTAAAAGAATCTCATAATATGGAGTTGTACTTTGAGGAGGATAATTTTAATGATTTTATTGCAAAGTTACAGCAACGCAATGATATTAGGTATATAGCGGATGGCGTTAAGGAAGCTGACTGGGGACAACGTTCCATCCGTTTTTATGATTTAGATGGCCACATTGTTGAAGTCGGAGAGAATATGAAAATGGTTGTAAAACGCTTCCTTGATTCGGGGTTATCAATGACTGAAACCTCCAAACGTATGGATGTGTCGCTATCGGATTTAGAAACGCTTTTGAATAACTAATTTCTGCGCGGTAAGAGCATAATCTTTATAAACGATAGTTCAAATCCTCTTTTTAAAAGTGTGTGATATCCAGATTTAACGTTACTCGCAAATAAGGACTCTGGTATTGACACAATACCAGAGTCCTTATTTCTTTGCTTACTGCCGTGATAGCCCTTACAAACAATGACCCTCAAAATTCTCGCATATGGGATCAGCCAATCTATTTTCACTTTTAACACGGTTATATTTG
>JAGFXS010000062.1 GCA_017861415.1 Bacillota bacterium | reverse complement strand
GTAGAGCTGGCGGCAGACTATGATAAGACCTATCCGGAACTAAACGATCCAAGCTCCATCCCTGAAGGGGTGAGAGTGGAGGTCCAAATCACCATTCCCCAGGTGAAGGGGGATAGTATGGATGAGTTGGGTTTACAGCTCAATGATTATTTCTTGGCGGAAGGAAATGGACTGCTTCTCAAGGCGGCAGAGTATTTAGGAACTACCGGTCTTGTGGAGAACGACACCGTGACGGTAGAGTGGAGCTATGAGGTCACCCGAAATGATGGACACTGGCTGAGCGTGCGTCATCAGGGAGTGACCTACGTCGGCGGTGCTGCCTATCCCACCACCGCCCTGCGCAGCGATGTCATCAGAGTAGCAGACGGGACGCTGCAGCCGGTTTCCCTGTCGGAGCTCTTCGACCTGACGCCGGAGGAAACCCAAGCCTACCTGGTGGAAAAGATGGAAGCGCTGTCCCAGGGGGCCTATAGCAGGGACGCCTTAAACGGTTATTTTGACTTTAACTGCTTTTACGTAACACAGGATGCCCTGGTGTTTTACTATCAAGAGGACACCTTGGGGCCCCACGCCATAGGGACGCCTGAATTCCCCATTCCCCTGGCAGATCTTGCTGAAGTGCTGAAGGAACCCTTTTAAACTAACTATTTTCAAAAGAGCGAAACCGTCTTTATTTGCGGTTTCCTTCTTTGCAGTTGCTACGGGTGCGCCGTCTACCGGCAGCAAAAAACAAGAGCCAGACCCACTCGGGTCTGGCTCTTGTTGGGTTTTATAAATATGAAACAATCAGTCCTCGTGGATCTTGGTGCCGCACTGGGTACAGAATGCGGCATCAGGCGCAACCACGGCGCTACAAGAGGGACAACGATTTTCCACAGCTTCCGGGGTGACATCCACAACGGTTTCTTCTTGGATGCTTGTGCCGCATTCCTGGCAGAACTTACTGCCCTTGGGGTTCTCTTTCTGGCAACTGGGGCACAGCAAAAGGCCAGAGAGGGCGGCAATTTCCTCCTTGATAGAGAGGACAGCATCCCGGGAGACCTTGATATCCTCATACAAGCTCATGACAGCCTCGTCGTACTCCTGGCCCGCATCCAAGCTGCGAAGGAGGCATTCGCCGATTTTGTGGGTTGCTTCCGCGATTTTCTTCTCCTCACCCCCAAGGCGGAGGTTTAGTTTGCCGATTTCGATAGCGCCGCTGGTCTTTTCGGTGGCGGCATTGGCCAGGTCGGAGAGCTTGTCAAAAATTCCCATAATCAAATTCCTTTCCCAGTGGGGTTCAGGTAAATAAGTTTATTAAAAGTAGGCCTTCATGGCATCGGTGGCAAAAGCGGCATCCGCGCTGACGCTGATGGTAAACTTAATGCTCTTGCTCTCTGCAAAATGGTTTAGCCAAGCCAAAAATTCCTCCACCACAGCATCTGCGGGGTCGGAGGGGACAATCTTACAAAGGCTGCTTAAAAAAACGTGAGTGACATCATAGTTAGAGGCATAAAGGCCGCTGATAAAACCCTTCAAAAAGGTATAATCATTAGCAGCAAACTCGGTGGAGTCAATGAGTCTGACCTTGTTGTTGACGTCATAGGTCAGCTTATTGCCGGACTCAATACAAATGACGCTTCCGGTTTCATTCTCCGCAGCATAGTTAATCAGTTCGATCATCTGCTTGGTTTTTCCTGAGCCTTTGGTGCCCATAATTACACGAACCATTGTACTCACTCCTTTAGATTAGATAACAAAGGGGGTATCCATGTAAACCTACGTCCATGGTAACATTTTAGCAAGAACAATTCAATAAAATTGCCTGAAATTCATAAATATTTCACAACAAAATTAGGGGAAACGTGTCAGGAAAAGCGTGAAGTCAAGGTTTTTCGCAAAGTTTCCAACCCTGGTTTTCCCAAAAGTGCCTGAATATTCCTCTTATAGGCCTCCACCCCCGGCTGGTCAAAGGGATTAACGTCCAGAAGGTAGGCGGACAGGGCGCAGGAATACTGGAAAAAGTAAAGCAGGCCGCCAACAGAGACAGCACTGCGGTCGGGTAGGCAGAGGAGCAAATTCGGCACGCCGCCGTCCACATGGGCGCAGAGGGTGCCTAAAAAGGCCTGCCGGGCCACATGATGCAGATCCTGACCCTGAAGGAAGGAAAGGCCGTCCTCTTGGGCGCGGGCTGGGAGGGGACAGGGACCCTGACAGGCCTCAAACCAGACCACCGTCTCAAAGAGGTGCCTGGGCCCCTCCTGAATATACTGGCCCATGGAGTGGAGATCGGCGGAGAATTCCGCGGTAGATGGAAAGAGACCGCGGCCTTCCTTTCCTTCGCTCTCCCCAAAGAGCTGTTTCCACCATTCCCCCAGCTGACGGAAGACGGGCTCATAGCTTACCAAAAGCTCAATTTGTTTACCACTCTGATACAAAGCGTGCCGGGCGGCAGCATACTGCCAAGCGGGATTGTCCGGGCCTGGCTGCTTCAGCTGGTGGCGCAGCTCCAGGGCGCCGGAAAGTAGAGCATCGATATCAATGCCGCAGGCGGCCAGAGGTAGCAGCCCTACCGCGGTGAGGACGGAGTACCGTCCGCCGATGTTCCCCGGCAAGGGGAAGACCTCGTAGCCCATGGACAGAGCGGTCTCTCGCAGGGGGCCTTCGTGGGTGTCCGTGGTGATAAAGATCCGCTGCCGGGCTCCGTCCGTGCCATAGCGGGCCTCCAGAAGATCCTGAAGAAGGAGGAAGGCGGCAGAAGTCTCCATAGTGGTGCCGGATTTGGAGATGACGTTTATGGAGAAATCCTTGCCCTCCAACAGGGTCAGAAGCTCATTGAGGGCGTCGGGAGAGAGCGTCTGTCCGGCAAAAAACACCTGGGGAGTATCCCGGGCGATGAGGTTATAGTTGGGAGAGGTAATCAGTTCCAGAACGGCCCGAGCCCCCAGATAGGAGCCGCCGATCCCCACCACCACCAGCACCTCAGATTGCTGTCTGATCCGGGCTGCCGCAGCCTTGATTTCAGTCAGAACCGTTTCGCTGAAGGTTTCGGGCAGACTGACCCAGCCGGTATACTCGCCGCCGGGCCCTTGGCCCGTCTCCAACATATTTTGGGCGCGAGAAAGAGACTCCAAACGAGCGGAGAGCCAGTCGGAAGGCAAAAAGGGCAGGGCGTTGGCAACATCAAATGTCAGGGGCATAGGAAAACCACCTTTCCAGAACAAACCAATTTTTATGGAGAGAAGGACGCCGGTTTCCCCCGACGCCCTTCTTCTGATTGGTTCAGTTACGCAGACTTTGCATGGGGGCGGGAATCCGTCCCCCTCGGGCAATAAAGTCGACGCTGCTAAAGGGGTGAACAGGGATCACCGGAGCGGAGCCCAGCAGGCCGCCGAACTCGATGAGATCGCCCACGACTTTGCCGGGAGCGGGGATGATGCGTACCGCCGTGGTCTTGGAGTTCACCATGCCAATGGCGGCCTCATCGGCGATGATAGCGGATAGCGTTTCCGCAGGGGTGTCGCCGGGGACGGCGATCATATCCAGACCCACGGAGCAAACGCAGGTCATAGCTTCTAGCTTGTCTAGGGTCAGAGCACCGGAAGCGGCGGCGGCAATCATTCCCTCGTCTTCACTGACGGGGATAAAGGCACCGGAGAGACCGCCCACATGATTGGAGGCCATGACGCCGCCTTTCTTGACTGCATCGTTTAATAACGCCAGAGCGGCGGTGGTGCCATGGGTGCCGCATACCTCAATGCCCATCTCCTCCAGAATCCGGGCGACGGAGTCTCCCACGGCGGGGGTGGGGGCCAGAGAAAGATCCACAATGCCGAAGGGTACGCCCAGACGGGTAGAGGCCTCCCGGGCCACCAGCTGACCCATCCGGGTAATGCGGAAGGCGGTTTTCTTGATGGTTTCGGCCACTACGTCAAAGGGCTCGCCCTTCACCTGCTGGAGGGCGTGGTGTACCACGCCCGGACCGGAAATGCCCACATTGATGACACATTCTGCCTCGCCCACTCCGTGGAAGGCGCCGGCCATAAAGGGATTGTCCTCCACGGCGTTGCAGAAGACCACCAGCTTGGCACAGCCGAAGCCCTCCCGGTGGGCGGTGAGGTCGGCAGTCTCCTTGATGACACGGCCCATTTCCGCCACGGCATCCATATTGATGCCGGCTTTGGTGGAGCCTATGTTGACGGAGGAGCAGACGAAGTCGGTGGTGGCCAGAGCCTGGGGGATGGAGCGGATCAGCTTCCGGTCAGAATGGGTAAAGCCTTTCTGCACCAGAGCGGAAAAACCGCCGATAAAGTTGATGCCTACAGCTTTGGCGGCTTTGTCCAGGGCCTCGGCAAAGCAGAGGTAATCCTCGGTTTCCGAAGGGGCGGCCACCAAAGAGATGGGCGTGACGGATACCCGCTTGTTGACAATGGGGATGCCGAACTCCCGTTCAATCTCCGTGCCGACGGCAACCAGGTGCTCCGCTCGCTTGCAGATCTTGTCGTAGATCCGACGGCAGGCCTCCTGGGGATTGGTATGGGCGCAGTCCATGAGGGAGATGCCCATGGTGGTGGTGCGGATGTCCAGATGCTGTTGGTCAATCATCTGGAGGGTTTGAAGGATTTCCGAAGTATTAATCATGAGTGATGTTGGCCTCCTCAGATCCGATGCATAGCGTTGAAGATGTCTTCCCGCTGCATGTGGATGGTCAGGCCGCGACCGCGGCCGAATTCTTCCAGGTCGGCCACCAGACTGGCAAAGGGAGTCTGGGACAGGGCGGTGTCCACCAGCATCACCATGGTGAAGCTACCACTCAAAATGGTCTGGTTGATGTCCAGGACGTTGATCTGCTCCTTGGCCAGCTGTGTGCAGACCCCGGCGATGATCCCTACCTGATCTTTTCCTACGACGGTAACGATAGAACGCATAAACTTGTATCCTTCCTTACTGAAAACTCATAAATTCATCATGCCTGCAGCTCATCCAAGGTGAGGGAGAAGGCGGGGAGCAGCTGCGTCATGAAATAATCCAGCTCAGGGCTGTGCAGGTCTGTGAGGGCCTTTTTGGTTTGCTGGGCGGCGGACTTGAACTCCATGTTCCCTGCCTTGAGTTCCTCCAGGCATTTCACATAGGCGGAGAGCTTGTCTGCGGCCTTGACCAGAGCGGTGACCTCCGGATCCGTCTCCTTGAGAACGGGAGCGTAGGAGGGTGCCAGTTCCGGGGGCAGCATGGACAGAAGCCGATCTGCCGCCAGATTCTCCACCTTCCGGTAGGCCTCCAGAATGTCGGGGTTCTGGTACTTGACGGGGGTGGGCAGGTCGCCGGTGAAGATCTCCGATGCGTCATGATAGAGGGCGGCCACAGCCACCTCACCGGGGTCCGCGGTGCCGCCGAAGAGATCCCGGCGGATGACCGCCAAGGCATGGGCGAAGACCGCCACCATGTGGGAGTGCTCCTGAATATTTTCCTGTACCGTGTTGCGCATCAGCCCCCAGCGGGCGATGTAGCGCATTCTTGAGATATAGGCAAAAAAAGAATGCTCCATAGGCAGCTCCCATTGATCAAGTATGAAAAGTAAAGGTTGAAAGACAATCGAAATCCATGTAAAATAAGTTTTACTGTATTCCGAAAAAAGGCTTACTCCTCATTATAACAGAATGGGGCGGAAACACAACGATAAAATGAAGAACACAAGGAGAATCCCATGAAAATCGCCATCCAAACCCTCGGATGTAAAGTGAATCAGGTGGAGAGTCAGGCCATGGAGCGCATCCTGCGGGAGCGGGGCCATGAGCTGGTGTCCCCCGAGGAGAGGGCGGATGCCTACATCATTAACAGCTGCACAGTCACCGCCGTCAGCGATAAGAAATCCCGGCAGATGATGCGCCGGGCTAAGCGGGAGAATCCGGAGGCGGTGGTGGCTCTGTGCGGCTGCTATCCCCAGGTGTCCCCCGAGGAGGTCCGGCGTCTTGGGGCTGATCTCATTGGCGGCACGGGCGATCGAGAAGGATTTTTGAACCTTCTGGAAGAGGTATGGGCCGGCAGAGAACAGACTGTTTCCCTTGACAATGCCTTAGAACGCCGTGACTTTGAACCCATTCGTGGCGGTGGGCTGGAGTCCCGGACACGGGCTATGCTGAAGGTGGAGGACGGCTGCGTCAATTTCTGCACCTTCTGCATCATCCCTTATGCCAGAGGGCCGGTGCGCTCCATGCCGCTTGCCCAGGCGGCGGTAGAGGCTGTCCGCATTGCATCAGAGGGCTATCGGGAGATTGTCCTTACGGGAATTGAGATCTCCTCCTGGGGACGGGATTTGGACACGGGAGAGACTCTTTCCGATTTGGTGGAGGCAGTTTGTCGTGCCGCACCAAATTGTCGCATCCGGCTTGGTTCTTTAGAGCCGCGCACGGTGACGGAGGATTTTTGCATACGGCTAGCCGCGCTACCGAATCTGGCCCCCCACTTTCATCTATCCCTCCAGAGCGGCTGTGATGCCACCCTCCAGCGGATGAAGCGGCGGTACAATGCCGCCCGGTACCGGGAATCGGTGGATCTGCTCCGGCGTTGGTTTGGAACTCCGGGGATCACTACGGATCTCATCGTGGGCTTTCCTGGGGAGACCGAGGAGGAATTGCAGGAGAGTTTGACATTCATTGAAAGCTGCGGTTTTTCTGCCATGCACATTTTCCCCTATTCTATAAGGGAGGGTACGGCTGCGGCTTCCATGCCCGATCAGGTAGAAAAGGGAGAGAAGGCAGACCGTGCCAGAGCAGCCGAAACCGTTGCTGCCACCATGGAGCAGGCGTATCTTGTGAATCTCGTGGGGCGGGAGGTACAGGTGCTCTTCGAAGAGGAGCGGGACGGTCTTTGGCGGGGTCACGCGGGGGAGTATGTCGAAGTGCGGGCGCAGGGAACTGCTCTGCACAACCGGCTCTGCACCGTGAAGATAACAGAGGCCGGTGCGCAGTTTGTATACGGAGAAGTTGTGGAGGAGTGAAGGGTATGAGCTATGCAGACCAAGTATTTATTCAAAATTGCAGGGAAATCCTACAGGACGGCATTTGGGATACGGATCAGGCGGTGCGCCCCCGCTGGGAGGACGGCGCCCCCGCCCATACAGTGAAAAAGTTCGGCATCGTGAATCGGTATGATCTGCGGCGGGAGTTTCCTATTCAGACCATCCGGAAGATGTACTTCAAAAGCTCTCTTGATGAGCTCTTTTGGATCTGGCAGAAGAAGTCTAACAATACCAAGGAGCTCTCCAGTAACATCTGGGATGCCTGGGCTGACGGAGAAGGCTCCATTGGCAAGGCCTATGGCTATCAACTGGGAGTAAAGCACCGTTATCCGGAGGGAGACTTTGACCAGGTGGATCGGGTGCTTTTCGATCTACGCCACAACCCTGCCTCCCGGCGAATCATGACGAACCTGTACAACCATCATGACCTGTCGGAAATGGCTCTGTACCCCTGCGCCTACTCCATGACCTTCAACGTGAGTGGTCGGACCCTCAACGCTATTTTAAACCAGCGCTCCCAGGACATGCTTACCGCCAATGGCTGGAATGTGATGCAGTATGCAGCGCTGGTGCACATGATGGCTCAGGTGAGCGATCTAGAGGCTGGGGAACT
>JAGFXS010000061.1 GCA_017861415.1 Bacillota bacterium | reverse complement strand
CCCTGAGGTCTCTCGGTCCAGCCGGTGAACGATGAACACCCGTCCCGCAGGACGGCCTGCCTTCATATAGTCGGTCACCAGGTGATAGGCAGTTCGCTCTGTTTCCCCTTCGGCTGCCATGGAGAGAAGTCCGGCCGGCTTATCAATTGCTAAAAGCTCCTCATCCTCGTAGAGGATGGGAAAAGGCAGCTCGGCCCCAGTCGGAGGCGGCCCGACCTGCACAGAGACAGTCTGTCCGGGTAGTAGGCGGGCTGCGTAATGAGTCACCGGTTTTCCCTCTATGAGCACCTGTCCCCGGGTGAGGAGACCCTTGACAAAGTTTCTGGACTTTTCCGGGTACTGTACCTGGAGAAAGGGGAGCAGGGTGGTTTCCTCCCCGACGGTAAACTGCGATGGCTTTTTCAATGACATCCCTCATTACAATGTTTTCTTGTGTAGTATAACACAAAGTTGGGTTTTGTGGCCATGAAATACTGGTAGGAAAATCTTTTTTCCTTGACTCTTAATTTTTTGGAAAAATTCGTCGATAAAGTGGGTGTAAGGGAAAATTACCCTTCACACCACCCAAGGACGTCCGTATCTGGCCCTCGACGGGGGGCCGCTACACAAAACTTAACGAGTGGGCGGAATGGATTCCGCCCCCAATAATCAAGGAGGATTATCATGAGAGTACAACACAATATCGCCGCGATGAACGCCTATCGCAACTACAGCAGCAACAATAAGTCTATCGCAAAGAACTTAGAAAAGCTGTCTTCCGGCTACCGGATCAACCGCGCCGGTGACGACGCCGCCGGTCTGGCCATCTCCGAGAAGATGCGCGCACAGATCACTGGCCTGAACGTTGCCCAGAAGAACGCCAAGGACGGCATCTCCCTGGTGCAGACCGCAGAAGGCGCACTCACCGAAGTGCACTCCATGCTCAACCGTATGTTCTCCCTTTCGGAGCAGTCTGCCAACGGCACCTACGACAACGAGGTGGACCGCGCCAACCTCCAGAAGGAATTCTCCGCCCTGCGTACTGAAATTGACCGCATTGCCGACGCTTCTAACTTTAACGGTCAGAAACTGCTGGACGGCTCTCTGCAGAAGACCGATGCCATCACCATTGAGGACGTGGCAGAGGTTAAGGGCGGAAGCTTCACCGTGGATACAGCCTCCAATGTCGCTGGCAAGAACCGCGAGAAGATCGAGACCACTGCATATCGTGCAGAAGTTGCCATTTATGACATTACGAACACAGATGATACCAATGCACAGACCATTACCTTCAACTACAAGGATGCCACTGGTGCATCGAAGAAGATTGAGCTTGAGGTTGCCGCAGATGGTTCTGCCTCGATTGATGATATCGTCTCTGCTTTAAATTCTGACGACGGCGATACCGTTGGCGACATTACCGTGGCTGACGACGGCGATTCCATTGGTGGCAGTGGTACCGACGGTAGCTTTGCCGAGTTGTATACCGTTACAAAGGGCGCAGATGGCAACAGCATCGTGATCACTGCCAAGACCAAGGCGGATGCCACTGCCGGCACCGCCATTGATGGCAACGAAGATAAGCTGGGCGGCATAACCGTTGATGCGCTTAATGCAGCACTTGAGCCCGATCAGGGAACCAACGTGAATTCCTTTGCCAAGGTCATCACCGAGGTGGCTGGCGTAAAAGAATCCGACACAGCCGCAACCCTGGGTTCTGTGACCCTGAATCTGGTAGATGGCGAAGATCTGGTTTCCGGTAGCACCCTGAAGATCGGTTCCAAGACCATCGAGTTCCTGAAGGACGGCGCCACCAAGGCTGCCACCAGCGACATCGGCATTGATGTCACCGGTAAGACTGCCGCAGAGATTGCCAAGCTGATCAACGATGATGCAGGAATTGTTAACAGCGCATCTGGCTATAACGTCAGCTATGCTGGAACCAAGCTCACCATCACCAACACCGTTGGCGATGGCCAGGCTTCCACAGACAGCGATAAGACCAAGTCCATGGAAACTGGCGGCGACCTTGATGTCAGCAAAGCTGTGACGTTCACCGCAGCCGTGGAAACCAAGGCTGGCACCGACCTGACCTTCAACGCAGAGAAGCTCACCAACAATACCACCGTGAAGATTGGCACCAAGAGCTACCTGCTTACCACCGACGATGTTGCCTCTGCCGCAGGTAAGACCCTTGTGAAGTACAACAAGGACGACACCGCAGAGCAGATCGCCACCAAGTTTGCCACTGCTGTGGGCACTGGTGCTACCGCAGACGGCGCTAAGGTAAATGTTGTGGGCTCCGACGCAGTAAGCACCAGCTCCGCTGGTCTGTCCCTGCAGATCGGTGACACTGCAGACAGCTTCAACATCCTGAGCGTTGAGGTTAACGACATGCATGCTGAGGCTCTGGGTCTGGCTGATCTGGACATCGGCAACCAGAAGGGCGCATCCTCCGCCATGGATTCCATCAAAAAGGCCATCAACAGCGTGTCCTCCACCCGCGGCGATCTGGGCGCTCTCCAGAACCGTCTGGAGCACACCATCAATAACTTGGGCGTCATGGAAGAGAACATCCAGGACGCAGAGGCCACCATCCGCGACACCGACGTGGCCCAGGAAATGATGTCTTACACCAAGAACAACATTCTGGTGCAGTCTGCTCAGGCCATGCTGGCTCAGGCCAATCAGCTGCCCCAGGGCGTCCTCCAGCTGCTGGGCTAATCCCCCGCATCATGAGGGCCGCTTAGCGGCATAAGAAGCCATAAAGCAAACGAAAGGGGCCGGGCCGGATGGTCCGGCCCCTTTTCAAATTAGGCAGGGAAAGGAGGCAGATCCTGTGGACATGATGACCTCCGTCGCATCTATGAGCATGGACATTGCCGCAGTGAAGCTTCAGCAAGGGATACAGTTTTCTGTAGCGAAGAAGGCTATGGAGACTCAGGACATCGCCCTGAAGGCCATGACGGAAATGATGCCACCGCTCCAGCAGGGAACAGGAACCTATATTGATACCTATGCCTGAATAAGCAAGCGCCCGGCCATCGGCCGGGCGCTGTTTGCAGTTTATGGGTTGACGACAATCTGATCCAATATTTCTGCCACGGAGCCCCGCACAATGAGGTTGGCTCTTACGTCCGCCGAGGAGACGGCATCACCCAGCAGGACCAGTTTTTTCTTATAAAAGTAGTGGGCGAATGCTACCGCAGGATAGTCTGTTAGGCTGCAACCTGCCACAATGACCATATCCGCCGAGAGCACCTGAAAAATGCCGTCGGTCACCAGATCATGATCCAGAGGGTCACCGTAGAGGACTACTTGGGGACTGATAACGCCGCCGCACATGTCCTCGGGACAGTAGGGAACGCCGCCGCGCTCCAAAATATCCAGGGCGGGCAGGCGCTGCTCACAGAGGGGACACTTGTTTCGCATCACAGAGCCAAACAGCTCCAATACCTTTCGGTTACCTGCCTCCTGGTGGAGGTTATCCATGTTTTGGGTGAGAATGGCCCGCAGCTTGCCTGCATTTTCTAGTTGGGCCAATTTTATATGGGCGGCGTTAGGCTCTGCCTCCACCAGGGGGGCTAGCACTCGCTCGCGGTAAAAACGAAAAAACGGCGATACCCGGTGCTCAATAAAGCCACGGCTCCAAATGGCTTCGGGAGGAAAATCATAGGTTTTGTAATAGTTCTCATCTGTTTGAAAGAAATCAGGCACCCCGCTCTCCTGGGATAGGCCTTTGCCACTTAAACATAGAATACTGTTGCTATTATCTACCCAGTCCTGCAAGATCTTTATCTGATCGTCCATTGTGAACGCCCCCTTCTTGTGGTATTATGATACCATAAAATGTGACTACGTCAATTGCGTAGGTGTGGACATGAGGAAAATTCTCCGTTATGATGAAAAAAGGTTTTGAAAGGATGATGCAGCTATGGAACGCCATCTGTGGCACAGCGTAAACCCCGACCGGATGAAGCCGGATGATTTTTTGGCGGTTATCGAAATTGAGAAGGGGTCTAAAAATAAGTATGAGCTGGACAAGGAAACCGGTTACCTGATTTTAGATCGAGTGCTGTACACCTCCACCCACTATCCCGCCAACTATGGATTTTTACCCCTCACCTATGCCGACGATCTGGATCCCTTGGATGTTTTGGTGCTGTGTAGCGAGGTAATAAGGCCCATGAGTCTGGTGCGCTGCTACCCCATCGGCATGATCGTCATGGAGGATCAGGGAAAGCGGGATGAAAAAATCGTTGCCATCCCCTTTGAAGATCCCACCTACAACACCTACCGGAGTGTAGATGAGCTGCCCAAGCATATTTTTGAAGAAATGCGGCATTTCTTCCAGGTCTATAAGAGTCTGGAGCGGAAGGATACGGTGGTGGATGAGGTGCGAGGCGCCAAGGAAGCCCAGGATACCATTCGGGATGCATTGGTGTCTTACAGAAAGAAATTCCGAGGGGAGCCCTAAGACCTGCGGAACGCTAGTACCTCTCTTTATCTATGGGAAAAACAAAAACCGGCCCAGAGCAGTTGCTCTGGGCCGGTTTGTCTTATTAGGTCAGATAATGCGGCGTGCGTACACATAGACATCGGCGTAGTAGCCGGAATCCAGGTTGTCCAGACGGACACCCTTGGTTTGGGTGGAGGCATGGATAAAGGTGCCTTCTCCAACGTAGAGACCCACGTGGGATACAGGCTTCGAGGTGCTTCCGGCCTTAAAGAAGACCAGATCGCCTGCCTGAAGCTGGGACTTTTCTACGGAATAGCCGTTGTCCAATTGACTGCTGGCACCTCGATTCAAGCTATAGCCAAACTGGCTGTAAACATACTTCACAAAGCCAGAGCAGTCAAAGGCGTTGGGACCGTTACCGCCGTAGACATAGCGGGCTCCCAGATAATTCTGGGCATAACGGGCAATCTCCGCGCCTTTATAATCGGCGGTTTCTTGGAAGGCATCGTACTCATTCTGGGTCATGAGAAGCACATATTCGCCGCTGATGAAGCCTCTCACATCCCCGTAAAGCACCTCGTACCAGCCAGCATCACCCGAGAGTACGATAAGTAAGCTGCCGCCGGGGGCCTTGCCCAAAACATCAAAGGCGGTACCAGGACCGGAGCGGATGTTCAGGGTGGTGGTTCCGGTGTTTACATAAGCCAACAGAGGGTTTTCTTCCTGATCCCGAAGCTCCGGATAATTAGCCACAAAAATATCCTGATTTCGCGAAAGGATATCGAACCAGCTCTGGGCTGCCTGAGGCGCGGCAGAGGGGTCCGACTCCCGGGCTACCATGGCCAGCACAGGGGAGGTGAGGTTGGGCTCACCCCGCAGGCGCAGCGCATCGGCCTTAACCACGGCAGTTGAGCTTCCGCTGACTACCGCTGTGGTAAACAATATCGCGGACAGGGTAGTAACACTGAAAAATGATCGAAGATATTTCGTTCGTACAGGCATAGAATCCTCCATTTTGCAAGTCGTAACGGGGAATGTCCTTTAGCGAGTTGACAGTGCCCGATCAAGCCAGACAGATGCAATATCCAAAGCGCCGTAAAGACTGTCTTTCTCGCTGCGCTTTACTACCAGGTCGCGGCTTTTTACATTGCTGTCGGTAAGCTGCAGTTGGACGGCCACCCGGGTGGCAACCTCCATATCCTTCAGAGGCTTGGTATCCAGAATCTGTAGCAGTACAATATGGGAATCTGACATGCTGCCATAATAAATAAGATTATCCTTACGGCGCAGAGGTCTGCCTTTATACTCCAGGGGGATGGTTTCGTTTGCCATCTTGCCCACACATCCTTTCGGGTTGATTATTTCAGAGGGAAGCAACGGGTGCGTTACCGCCCTGCAAGAAAGTGTAACCGAATTGTAACATATATATTGCCGATTTGTCAAACATTTTTTTCCTCTCGCCCAAATTGCGTTGAGCAGAAAGGAAAATCCACGCCGAGAATTGGGCCGGGGGAGGAAGAAAATAGAAAATTATAAATGTAGGTGTACCAATATGTGCAATTCTTTTGATGGAAAAGGTCATCTTTAGAAAGGAGGGTTTTTCATGGCAAGTACAAATAAAACCGCGCAGTATAGCCTTAATTTGTGGGAGCCTGAGGATCAGGTGCTGCGGGAGGACTTCAATGGAGACAACCGGAAAATTGAGGCGGCGCTGTTGAGTCTGCGTCCGGTTACGGGTTACTATACCGGGACCAGTTCCGATGCTTCCACTGGAAAGGAGATTTCGCTGGGCTTTACCCCCTCGGCTGTGGTGGTGACATCCAAACTGCAAGTGTCAAGCGGAAATGCTAACGCTGCCATTTCTATTGCGACACCAGCGGCCCCAGGCGCAACACTGTGGACAACAGTAAATGGTTTCTATGCTGACAAAATACTGAATTATAATAATGTGCCCCACAATCCATTTCGATATATCGCTTGGCGTTAAGGAGGAGAAGCCATGTTTATTATCCGGAAGGAATCCCTCCATGAATCGGGATTTCATCCCTTTGAAAGTCAGAGTCACCGTAAGGAGTGCTGGCTAGAGGACTATGTGGAGGTGCCAGAACACCTCGTTGCCCTGGTCTTGGAGAGTTGTGGTTGGTGTGATCTTACCCTATACGATGATGTTTTGACCGGGGTGATGCTCACAGCAAAACCTGAGCAGGTGCATGTGTCTACCCCGGAGCAAGACCGGGACGAAATGCTGGTGGATCTGGCATACCGCGCGACGCTGCTGGAATTGGGGGTGAATTAAATTGTTATATCGCACATTAATACGTCTGCTCGAGCTGGGACAGAGAGATGGTCTAGAGGAAAAGGTGGACATTTTCTTCGCCGTGGGCAAGCTCACCGAGGCCGAATATACCCAGTTGATTGGGCTGATGGCATAAATTTTGCCCATCACATAAAAAACCCCGCTCCCTATTGATAAGGGGGCGGGGTTTTTGCGTTTGGAGGCAGCGTTCAAGTGGCGGAAGCGGCGCTTTTGTTTAGAAGATAAGCGGCGGCAGCACCGGGGAAGGGGCTGTGGGGGTGATGATACAGGCGGCAGTGGTGGCCCAATACTCCAGCGGTAAAGGATTCAAGCCGCTGCTCCAAAAGTGCCATCAACCGGGAAGACTGGGTGCCTGTACCGTAGAGGGAGAGTACGGCGGGCTGCTGCGCATCCCGTCCGGCACCGGTAAGGGAGAGGAGGGCGGAGATGCCGGCGCAGACCAGGGCTGCGGCGCGCTCCAGCACCGCTTGTCCGAGAATCACAGCCACGTCCCGATCTTTAGAGTCGTGACTGCAATAGGAGGCAATGATACCGTCACCCTCCGGGTTGTCCAGAAAGCTCAGAAGCGCCTCCAGAGACAGGTGCCGCAAGGAAAGGAAATCCCGCCGGCACATGAAGGTGAGAAGCCCTTCTTCCGCTCCTTTGAGCATGGCAAGACGGAAAAGATCGCCAAGATGCTCGGTGCCAGCCATCTTGTCCACCCAGATAGCGGCTGCCGGACTGGGCAGCCACACCGTCCAAGAGGACAGAAGCCACGGTGGGCACCGCCAGTACAGGTAGAGGGGCATAGCCCCGGCTCTCCAGCTCCCGGTGCAGCCCCGCAGCAAGAGGAGCGTTCTCCCAGCCAGATAAGGCAAGACCAGGGGGCAGAGAGAGGATGTGTCGGTCGCCGGTCGAATCCAGAATCAGTGGCAGGGAGAGGGAGAGAATCACTCCAGAGGCCCGGGTCAGCAGGGGTTCAATTAACTCGGCCACAGCAAAAAGCAAATCCTCTAAGGGGGCGGGGTACTCGCCGCCGGGAACAGGGAAACTATCCCCCGGCTCCACAGTGGGGCCTTCTTCAGTGAAGGTCACAAGGGCACAGCGAATTTCCCGCTCATCCACCAGAGCCACCGCTACGGGCGCATCCTTGGGAAGTGATCCGGAGGGGGTAAGCCAGGTGGGGTGCACGGGGATAGAGGAAGCGCCGCCATAGAAGCCGATTCGCATCTGGGCTAGATTCAGCCTTGTCAGGGTTTCCAGATCCCATGCGGAGGGGGAAAGCCCGCTGCGGTGCAGCAACAGGCTTACGGCATCGGACTTAAATTCCATGAATACTCCTCCTTTAAAGTTCGGATTAACCAGTAAAGATTAGGGCTGCCAAATACGCCCAGAGAGGCAGGGTGACGGCGGATAGCAGGGTGGAAAGAAAGACGGCGCCGCCGCTCTCCAGCCGAGAGGCGGGGTCCGGGTCATATTGAATGGTGAAGGCCGCCAGCAGAGAAGCCACCGGGAGGGCGGCAAAGACTGTGAGCAGCTGCTTGATCATAGGTGCCAGAGGAAGGGGCAGCAGCAGGGCGCAGGTCAGAGCTGGAATGGCCAGATTCCGCAGGGCGGGCAGGGCCAGATACCGGGGGGAAGCGAAATCTTTGACCCGAAAGCCCCCTAGAGAAAGGCCGCAAAGAATCATCCCCAAAGGGGTGGAGACGCCGCCCACGGTGCTCAGGATATGATGAATCAGGGTGGGCAGG
This sequence comes from Bacillota bacterium, assembly GCA_017861415.1. Lineage (GTDB taxonomy): Bacteria > Bacillota > Clostridia > Oscillospirales > Oscillospiraceae > Evtepia. Next base: position 3,007 of record JAGFXS010000061.1, on the reverse strand, counting down.
GGAAGTTGTGTTACATAGAGAAAAAGGCCCAGAAAAGCAGCCAGCACCGGCGGCGTGATAAAGCCGCGCAGGGCGTGTAGTGCGCTTCGATTAGCCGGGCGCAGCTCCGCCGGGGTCAGCAGGGGGGCGGCAGAGGCGTAATAGGCCAGACGGAAGGGAATGATAAAGATCACAAAATAGAAAAGCCCCTCCTGTCCATAGAGGGAATCCACCACAGGCAGGCCCATGAAGGTAAAGTTGGTGAAGATGCAGCCGAACCGGAAGCTCCGGCCCCGGGCGCCCCCGCCTACCAGACGATATGTCACCTAAAATAAAGTAAAGGGACAGAAGGGCCAGCGAGACCAGCAACAGGGTGCCGCCCTGTTTCATCTGCTGCCGGGAGAAGGGGAGGTTCATACTCTGAACGATCATGCAGGGCAGAGTGACGGTGAGCATGAAATTGGTTAGAGAGGATGCGAACTCCTCGCCTACGATACCCCGGCGGCGGATGAATATACCGATGGAGATCATCACCAGAAGCTCAAAGGCCAGGGATGCAGCTGTCATGTGGTGTTCACGTCCTCTCCCCGATCCTCGGGGGCAAGTTTTAACGGCTCTTCTTATTGTTATCCTTTCTCAGCGGTTTGTCAAGGGAGGGGGTTGGTACGCCGCGGAAAAAGAGCAGAATCGGACGGGATCATCACTGGAAAACGATGTCCCCCGCCCCCGACAGTGCACCGGAAACGGGGGACAAATATTCTAGGGGGTCTCATCCTCTTCCAAATCCTCGGGGAGGAGGGACATGAGAGCTTCCTTGTCAGGAGAACCCATCTGGGCCAAACGATTGGCCTGACGGGTCAGGGCCTTTTCAAAGAGGTTTCGTACATCTCGAGCGTTGCCGAAATTTTCGTCCCGGTTTTCATACAGCTCTCGAAAAAGCTCAGTAGCGGCAGTGTCGGCTTCTGGGGTGAGACGATAGCCGTTGTTCTGGCACATGGACTGAAAGATCTCCATCATCTGCGCCCCGGTGTAGTCGTCGAAGTAAAAGTAGCGGTTAAAGCGGCTTTGCAGGCCGGGATTGCTGTCAATAAATCGCCCCATAAGCTCCGTATAGCCTGCTACCACCACCACAAGGTCCTTTCGATGATCCTCCATGCCCTTGAGGAGTACCTCCACCGCCTCCCGGCCGAAGTCGTTTCCTGCGTTCTCGGGGGTGAGGGCATAGGCCTCGTCAATGAACAACACGCCCCCTAGGGCTTTCTGGATGGCCTCCCCGGTTTTTAGGGCGGTTTGGCCCACGAAGCCGGCTACCAGACCCTGACGGTCCACCTCCACCAGCTGCCCTTTGGACAGCACGCCGATGGCTTTGTAAAGGCCTGCCAGCAGGCGGGCAACAGTGGTCTTGCCTGTGCCGGGGTTGCCCATGAACACCATGTGCAGGGAGAGGGGCGGTGTGGGCAGACCAGCCTCCTCCCGCAGCCTGCGTACTTTCACCAGATTAATGAGGCTGTGAACCTCTCGCTTTACCTGGTCGAGGCCGCATAGTTCGTCCAGCTGGGCCAGGAGCTCCTCTAGGGTTGGTTCGTCAGCGGCGGCCTCTCCCTGGGCAGATGCGGTGGTTTGGGGCGTTGCCTCAGCCTTGACGGGCGGGGGTGAGGAGGGAGTATCTGTGGGCGGCTCCCGGGTGATAAAGGCTGAAAGGTCTACCTTGTGAGAGGAAGGCGATAAACCCTCCTCACTGCGGCGGGCAGAGAAGGCATTGGTACAGTGAAGAATGAAAGCTGCCTCATTGCTGCTCACCTGACCATCCACGGCGGCAAAGAGAAGAAGGATTAGGGAGAAATCATACACAAAACGGCCGGAGAGATCCCCTCCAGATTCCCGGTCTAACCGACACAGACGGAGAAAAAATGCAGGGATGGAAAAGCCGGGATAGCGGTCTGCACTTGAAATCAGCTCCCAGTACAGAATCGACGGGGGAGTGACGTCCCGGCTGTAAATGGCGTTGTAATACTCCACGTGTGAGGGAGAAATGGAAACGGAGCTTTTCTGCCAGACACCTAGGGCGCACTGACGGAAAAATGGGTCCGCTTCTGCAAAAAAGACGTTGCGGGCGGCAGCGTCATGCAGATGAGTTCGGAAGGCTCCCAGCATGTCCTGATACTGCCGGTGAAATTCCGAAGGGGACAGGGCTTGGCTCATGGACAGGAGCCTCCTTTTCAGACGGGACGTCGGTTTTTTGCCACTGAAAATCGTTACTCTATCAAATTATTATAGGAGAATTGTGCCAGAGGGTCAAGAAGAAGTGGCGAGTCATTTTTTTCAGACAGTTGACGATATCTTAGAAAATGTGATATTATACGAAAGTATTCCCGACAGCCACTGGGTTTAGATGTGCATTTTGCCTTTTGGGGCTGCGTGGGTGAGGTTTTCTGCCTCTTGCATGCATGTCTGCGCCAAGGGGGATTCATATAGATAAAACCAAACGGCAATCAAAGAGTCTGTGAATTAAGAACCAGATGGTCACCGAGCAAAAGGAGGACAAGGCATGGACATCATGGAAAAAACCCAACGTTTCAGCAGAACAGTCCCCTGCCCCAACTGCGGCGAGGAGTATTCCATTACATATAAGCGCTGTCCCTTCTGCGGCGGCCCGCCCAAAAAGGCGGCAAAGCAGTCAGAGCCAGAGACAGTTCGCTATGCGCCCTCAGATGAGCTATTCCGGGCGATGCTTCAGGAGGACGATCCCGATGGCGAGACAGCAGGCGTGGTGTCTCCCAAGTTTCCCCAAGGCGTCCATCCGGAAGCCCAGCCCATGATGGAGAGACGGAACCAGGATGAATCGGGGCGGACCCCGCTGGAGACGGTGGTGATCTCTGTGGGCAAGGGAAAGGACACTGCCCCAGAGGCGGTTTCCCCTCAGCCAGAGCCAACGAAGGACATTCAGGCGCCGCCCCCGGCAGCAGTTTCTGCGGCACAACCTCCCAGAGCTGCCTCAGTACCGCCTGCCAGAGCTGCCAGAGCTGCC
>JAGFXS010000060.1 GCA_017861415.1 Bacillota bacterium | reverse complement strand
TCAATATATTATTCAACCGGGTGATAACTTAAATAGAGTGGCGGACCAATTTGGCATTACCATGGCTGCCATAATTGCCGCAAATGCCGGATTAAATCCACAGCTCATTTTCCCTGGCCAAATTATCTTGATACCGGTTAATGTCCCTGTGCATCAAAACTTCCCTTGGTTCTGGTTTCTTCCAAATTTATTTAATCAATTCCCCAGGGACCACAGAAACGGTAGAGGTCGTAGGCCTGGTGATCAGCACGATAGAGATGGACGGAGAAGGTAGCGATCGGTAAATAGAATTTACACGGTTTGCTCTACCCCTGAATACCCGCGGTTTAACAGCCCTTGCTGATTGCGATTGTGCCCTGCTCTATTAGTGGCAATAGCCTGAGTCCTATTGCCTGAGAAAATCCCTGTAGTCTTAACGGCTACGGGGGTTTTGCTTATCTTCAGGTTAGGAGTATAATACAGCAGTCCTCCCCGTCTGCCCACGAAACGGGGGCCTCTCATAAACGAGAGGCCCCCGTATTCCGATTATCCTTTATCCAAATCGTCAATCCGGTGGTTGATCACTTTAATCTGTTCTTCCACCACCGGCATACGCTCTGCAAAATAATTGTGCCGATCCACTTTTTTTTCCAGCTGCTCAATGCGGTAATTGGTAAGCTTACTGCTCACCATAATGCCTCCAAAGGTCCCGGCCAGGGTTCCAACAAGAGACATTGTCGCAATCCAGAATTCCGCAGGCAACCTCTACACCCCCCCTCTTGGCGGTTTGAGGCTCTGATTGATTCCTGGAATCATGTTCCCCGCCATGTCAAAAAAAGTGATATCCATTCACTTCCTCACTTTCCACTTGTCATGCGCTGATTAATCCTTTTAAGCATCAGACTATTTGCCCGCTGCTCATAGATCCTCGCACTTCCACCGTCTAAGATACGACTCTACCTTTAGGATCGTTTGCTTCCTCCATAAACTATTGTACGGGGAAAGGGTACATTTTGTCCGTAGAAAGAACGCCCCAGGCTGTCCGTCTTTGGACAACGAAAACCCCTTTCCGCTTACGCGGAAAGGGGTTAAACTTACTGGCTCAGGGGATTCTAGTGGTAATCTCGTGGCGTTTGGGACCGGTGGAGACCATAGTGATTGGCACTCCGATCTTGCGTTCAATAAAGTCCACATAATCCTTGGCCGCCTGGGGCAGGGCGTTGTAATCGGTGACACCGCGGATATCGCTCTTCCAGCCGGGTAGGGTTTCAAACACAGGCTTTGCTTTCTCCAGACGGGAGGGCACGGGGAACACGTCAGTGACAACCCCATCAATCTCATAACCGGTACAAATCTTAATTTCATCCAGGTAACCCAGCACGTCTATGGCGGTAAGAACCGCTTGGGTGGCACCCTGTACCACACAGCCGTACTTGGTAGCCACAGTATCAAACCAGCCCACACGGCGGGGGCGTCCGGTGGTTGCACCGTATTCCCCGGCATCTCCACCTAAGCGGCGCAAGGTCTCAGCCTCATCTCCGAACAGCTCGCTGACAAAGGCGCCCGCGCCCACGGCACTGGAATAGGCCTTGGTCACGGCAACCACCTCAGTGATCTCCTTCGGACCAATGCCCGCGCCTACAGTACCGAAGCCAGCTAAGGTGTGGGAGGAGGTGGTGAAGGGATAGATACCGAAATCCGGGTCCTTCATGGCGCCCAGCTGACCCTCCAGCAGAATCTCTTTGCCTTGGGCAACGGCCTCCTGAATAAAGGCCAGCGCATCCCCCACATAGGGGGCAATCTGCTCCCGATAACCCAAAAGTTGCTGCATAAGAACCTCGGGATCCAGCAGTGGCTTCTTATATAAATGTTCCATGAGAACATTTTTGATTTCACAGACAGCCCGCAGACGCTCAAAGAGATGCTTTTCGTCAAACAGGTCGGAGACCTGAATTCCATATTTCGCATATTTATCAGAATAGAAGGGAGCAATGCCCGATTTGGTGGAGCCAAAGGCCTTCCCCTCCAGACGCTCCTCCTCGTAGGTGTCCTGCAGGATATGGTAGGGCATCAAAATCTGAGCTCGCTCGGAAATGATGATCTTCGGCGCGGGTACCCCTCCTTGCCTTAGCGCATCCAGCTCCGCGAGGAAAGATGGAATATTCAAGGCCACTCCGTTGCCGATAATGTTGGTAGTATGGGGATAGAATACACCGGAGGGAAGCTGGTGGAGGGCAAACTTACCATAATCGCAGATGATGGTATGCCCGGCATTTGCGCCCCCTTGGAAGCGGATAACGACATCGGAAGCCTCCGAAAACAGGTCGGTGATCTTTCCCTTTCCCTCGTCACCCCAGTTGGCGCCAACGATTGCTTTAACCACAATGGATTCCTCCTCAGTAATAAATAGAAGACACTACATTATAGCCCGACTTTCGCCCCAGCGCAAGGGAAAAGCGAAAGAAAAGCTAATCCAATTCGTTTTTCGTGCGTTTAAGACAAAGGTCCCCTTTACATTCGCACTTTACTTTGATAACATATAAAAGAAATCAGGATGGAGGTCACCAACATGAAAAAGGATTCCACAGGTAAGGGCGATCTTCTTTACGAAAGCATTCTGGAGCTAAAGACCGTAGAAGAATGCCGCAACTTTTTCGAGGACCTGTGCACCGTTGCCGAACTGCGAGCCATGGAGCAGCGCCTTGAGGTCGCCATGTATTTAAATGACGGATTGATCTATAACGATATTTTGGATCGTACCGGTGCCAGCAGCGCTACCATCAGCCGGGTGAATCGCTGCCTACGCTACGGTGCAGGGGGCTATCAGGCGGTGCTGCCTCGTATGGGAGCGCAGTGGGAACGTGTGAAAAGCCGTGAAGAATGACATCTTCGGTTACGGCCCCTTAGCCGACTGCTACGACGGCTTTACCCGGGATGTGGACTACGAACGCTGGGCAGATTACATCGAGGCCCATTTCCGAAAGCAGCGCCGCCCTGTGAAAACGGTGCTAGATCTGGCCTGTGGCACCGGAACCCTCTCCTGGATTCTGGCAGAGCGGGGTTACGAAGTCATCGGGGTGGATCTCTCCCCGGACATGCTCTCTAGGGCTATGGAAAAAACCACTCCCACCTCCGGCCCCGCCCCCTTGTTTCTCTGTCAGCCAATGGAGGAGTTGGATCTCTACGGCACTGTGGATGCCTGTATCTGCATGCTAGACAGTGTGAACCATGTCACAAATCCTCGCCTGCTGCGCCGCGCCATGGAGCGTGTTCATTTGTTTCTGGAGCCGGGCGGCCTGTTCCTGTTTGACATCCTCAGCCCCGCCCATCTGGAAGGTCTGGATGGCGGGCTGTTCCTAGACGAAACCGAAGACGCCTACTGCGTCTGGCGGACGGACTTTAACAAACGCCGCCGTATCTGCACCTATGCTATGGACCTCTTCCTCCGGGAGGAGTCCCTGTGGAGGCGAGAAGAGGAACTTCACCAGGAGTACGCCTACACCGCAGATCAGTTGGAGGAATTTTTGGAATCTGCGGGCTTTGAGCGTATTCTGCGTCACGGTGCGTTGAAAATGCGTCCTCCATCAGAAACAGACACCCGCCTCTTTTTTACGGCCCACAAGAAAGGATAGAGACTACCCATGGATAAAATTGTCAGAATGATTGCCAAGGATGCACCTGTTAAGGCCATGGCTATTTCCGCCACGGAACTGGTAGAGCGCGCTCGGGCAATTCACCATACCGTCCCCGTCGCCACCGCCGCCCTAGGCCGCACCTTGATGGCCACCTCCCTCATCGGCAATACCTTAAAAGAAAGCAATGGCGCCGTCACCATCCGTGTAAACGGTGGCGGCCCCTTGGGAAGTATCCTGGCTGTTTCTGATAGCACAGGCAATGTCAGGGGCTATGTCCAGAACGGCCAGATTGAACTTCCCCTGAAGTCTCCCGGCAAACTGGACGTTGGCCGCGCAGTGGGAACCGACGGGACCATCACGGTGATGAAGGATCTCGGCCTTCGGGAGCCCTATGTGGGCTCTACGCCCCTAGTCTCTGGGGAAATCGCCGAGGATATCACCGCCTATTTCGCCGAAAGTGAGCAGACTCCCACCGCCTGCGCCCTAGGGGTTCTGGTAGAGCGGGATCTTACCGTGGCCACGGCAGGAGGCTACCTGATTCAGTTGCTCCCGGGGGCAGAAGAGGATGTCATTCGGGCCATTGAGCAGGGCATCGAGACCCTGGGGGCAGTCACCCCCGCCCTTGCCCGGGGTCTTAGCCCTCAGGAACTGCTGGAGCAGGTCCTGGGTGCCTTCGAACTAGAGCTGCTGGTGGAAACGCCCATCGAGTATCGCTGCTACTGTAGCCGAGATCGAATGACGGCCGCCCTCATCAGTATGGGCCGGGAGGAGCTTTCCGCCCTCATCCAGGAGCAGGGATTTGCCGAGCTCACCTGTCAGTTCTGCGACGAGGTACAGCGATTTGAGAAAGAAGAGCTGGAAGCACTCCTCTCTTCCCTTTGAGCCTAGCGGCGCAGGCTCTGTTCGTAAAATCCGGACAGGGCCTGCCTAAAAAACTCTAATTTTTTGGGAAATGCAGTTGACAAAGGCCGGGGGCTCTAGTATAATAAACTTCGCCGCTTGAGAGCGGTCTTGCATGGGAGCATAGCTCAGCTGGTAGAGCACATGCCTTACAAGCATGGGGTCACAGGTTCGAGCCCTGTTGTTCCCACCATGTGGCGCTGTAGCGAAGTCGGTTATCGCGCCGGCCTGTCACGCCGGAGATCGTGGGTTCAAGTCCCATCAGCGTCGCCATCGGGTACCTTCTGGTACCCAACATGCCTCTGTAGCTCAGTCGGTAGAGCAGTGGACTGAAAATCCACGTGTCGTTGGTTCGATTCCGACCGGAGGCACCACTCTGCAAGAATACTCTTCTTGCAGAGCAACCCGCGAGTGTAGCTCATCTGGTAGAGCGCCACCTTGCCAAGGTGGAGGTAGCGAGTTCGAGCCTCGTCACTCGCTCCACAGATGATACCCTGTGAGGCGATTTGCCTCGCGGGGTATCCTATTCGGCGCCATAGCCAAGTGGTAAGGCAGAGGTCTGCAAAACCTTTACCCCCAGTTCAAATCTGGGTGGCGCCTCCAAGGGATGTTCTTCGGAACATCCCTTTTTATTTTGCTTTCCATTTGCAAGCAGCATATAGCCGCGAGCCTTCTAGTCAGACCAGGCTCGCGGCTGCTTCATAGATGTGCTGCTTTTCAAATTCTTCCCTTGGGACCGGCTTTCCAAACAGATATCCTTGAATTTCATCACAGCCCAACTCCCGCAGGATTTCAAGCTGATTTCTATCCTCTACTCCTTCCGCAATGGTACGAAGCTTCATCCCCTGTGCCATCATAATAATGGCCTGGACAATCAGCAAGGCGTTCTCGTCATGTTCAATGGTATCCACCAGTTCCTTCGCGATTTTCAAACGTTCAATATTCAGCCGTTTAATATAGCTTAACGAGGAATATCCCGTACCGAAATCATCAATAGAGGTACTCACCCCGAGTTCATTAAGCTGATCAAACTTTCGCTCAACCTCACCATCAAAATGTACGGCGCTGTGCTCCGTGATCTCTAGGTCAATCCACGTCGGATTGATGTTGTCCTTTTGAAGCTTTTCCTGAAACCAACTCATGAAGCCGGCATATTCAATCTGTATGGGAGATATGTTAATGCTCATCTTCATTTGGAGCGCGCTCGCCTGATTCCATTGCTTAATTTGCGCAAAGGCCTTGTCAATGACCCACTCCCCTATTTCAACAATCAGCCCGTTGGTCTCAGCGATGGGAATAAAATCCGAGGGCGGAATCATGCCTTTTCCCGGGGGCTGCCAGCGAAGCAGCGCTTCCATCCCCACCAATGCATTGGTTCCAAGGCTATATTGGGGCTGAAAATACAGAGCAAATTCCCGGTCAAAGTCTGCATTCTGCAGCAGATACTCCAGCTCGTGCTTTTGATTGGTCTTTTCCGTGAGTCCTGTGTCAAAAAATAAATAGCCGTTTTTATGGTTACTGATCTTGACCTCATACATAGCAATGTCCGCATACCGCATCAGCGTGTCCCTGTCAAGAGCATTTTCCGGATACAACGCAATGCCTATGCTGGCTGTAAGGGTAAAAACATGAGTTGTAATGAGGATAGGCACTTGAATCATACTGAGGATTTCCTTAGCGATGACCTCAACTTCCGCCCGGCCATGACAGTATTCTATGATGACCGCGAACTCATCGCCGCCAATGCGAAACACCGTACAATTTGACAGATTTCTCTCTAAAAAGCGTCCACCCAGAGCATGAAGCGTTTTATCCCCCATCTCGTGCCCATACGAATCATTGATAAATTTGAAACGATTGGCATCAATATAGAGCAGTGCAAACTTGCAGGTTTCTTTGGAAGCAATCAAACTGTCTAGGCAATGTATGAGGTACCTACGGTTAAAGAGCCCTGTCAGGGCATCTCTATTTGAAATCTCTTCCAGGTTTCGGTATGCCGTATTTAGCTCCTCGGTTCTAACTGCAATCAACCGTTCAAGGTGTTCATTCATGTCCCGTTCCGTTTTCAGTCTGATTCTATCCAGCATGGTGGATCTGACACTAATGGTAAAAATCCAATACAAAATACAAATGGCGATTGAGACTAATAGGGCGTTTAGGTTAAGGTTATCCATTAAATATAAAATATAAGACCCTAACATCAGCAGCAGAACAGACTTTCTGGGTTTTCTTAAGTTCTCAGCCAACTGAAACGAACTCTCATGAGTTATAACTGTGGGATGTGATATTTCAAGAAAAACGCCCAGGGCAACCAGCACATGACACAGCATATAGCCAGCATCAATAATACCGTTTGGTTCGTATGCGTTGACCAAACTCTGGTAAGCACAAGAATAGTCCGCGACAGTATAAATGAAAATTCCTGTCAGCACAAGACAGGAGCTTCTATTAATGTTTTGAAAGCCTCTCGAAAAGCAAATCAAGCCAATAGATATTAGAATGTAAACATCTAAGAAAATGATTACAGTGACAAGGACACAATTCATATTAAGCTCAATCTTAGCTTTAGAAAAGACGAGCCCCCACAGCACAACGGTGGCTAACGACGTAAAGGTAAAGCAGTCAATCAGCAATTGTTTAAAATTCCATTGCTTGAGCCGATTGAAAATGTAGTTGGTTAATATAAAGGCAAAAAAGACAGTGGGTATCATATACAGCAATAAAATGCCGATTATATTTCTAGGATCCACGGAAAGCATATTCTCGAAAATAAGCCACAAGAGATCAGCCAATCCCCAGATCGCGGTGCCTAGAAACAGCAACATCACATACAGCCTTCGGTCTCCAACCTGCTTTCTAGCGGCAATAATCACAAACGAAGACAGAAACGCCACTACCGGTGCCAGTATATTCCCCCACAACTTGTTATTCAGCATGATACAAACTAAATACAGGGTAAACATCACCAGCATGGCAGCTAAGATCAGTTTCTTAGATGGCTGTATCATGGCTTGACACTTCCTCCCCATATTGGTACTCTATGGTGTACCTTTACCACCGACAGCTGCAAATACCATCCATCGGTATCTGCAGCTGTATTTATTTGAGACTAGCGCAACTCGTATTCAACAGGGCTGTA
>JAGFXS010000147.1 GCA_017861415.1 Bacillota bacterium | reverse complement strand
GTCTAAAGGCATTATTGCCACATGGCAACAAAGCGGGGCCTCCTCCTTTTTCTGCACATTGTCCAAAATTCCCTTGAAAGCTCACCCTACCCTGTCATATCCGGTGGCCCTGTCCCATATAGTAGGAATGATGAATCCTAATCAGAAAGGATGGGCCGTGCCATGACAAACGACGACAGACGCCCCCGTAGCAGCCTTCCCCACCGCATTAGTCTGGACAGCCGCAGCAAGCTCACCATCTCCGGGGTAGAGGATGTAGAAAGCTTTGATGAATCCGCCATCGTTCTCTCCACCTGCGACGGCGATCTCATTGTCCGGGGCTGCGAACTCCACATTGAAAAACTCAGCCTGGACGGAGGCGACCTTCTGGTGGAGGGCACCGTTGACTCCCTCTCCTATGAGTCGTCCAACAACCGGCAAGGCGGATTTTTTGCCCGCCTGCTACGGCCATGACCATCTCCTCGGAGGCCCAGGCCGTAGCCCTGGGTGGAGCCGTTGTCTTAGGGCTTGTCCTAGGTCTCTTTTACGACCTCCTCCGCCCCTTCCGCGTGAGAAATTGCCCCCTCTGGAAGGAAATTCTCCTGGACATCTTCTTCTGGCTTGTCGCCACCCTGGCAGCACTCTGCTATGCACCCATGGTGGAAAACGGCATCATTCGCCTTTACCTGCTCCTTGGGCACTTACTGGGCCTCTTCCTATATTTTAAGATTTTCAGTCCGCCCTTCCGTGCCTTGACCAACTTTCTCCAAGGGCTTTGGGCAAGGCTGGTCTATTTTATCACCCTGCCCTTTTGTCGTCTGGCCGCTTTGCTCGCGTATCCATGCAAAAAATTTTGTATGAAGGTGAAAATTTCTCTGAAAAACCTCTTTTCTTTTCCCATCAGATGGTTTAGAATATTAAGAATACCAAAGGAGTCAACAGTAACCGTTGTCGATCCGTCTGGGACCGGGGAGGGGACAGGGTATGACCAAACAAAAGGTTGCAACCAAAAGGGCTGGTTTAGTGACGAAGATAGTGATCTTCATCCTGCTGGGCTACACCACCATAGCTCTGCTGAATCTACACCGGCAGGTCGCCGCCGCAGAAGAAACGGTCACAACTCTAACCCAGCAAGTCCAAGCGCAAAAACAGCGCAATCTGGAACTGGCGGAAGCCATCGAAAATAGTGATAAGCTGGAATACCGCAAGGACATCGCTCGGGAACGACTTGGGCTTTTAGAGTCCGGCGAGAAGGTCTTCTACATCACAGACTAAGTTGCGTCTTCTTTGGCAGAGCAGCATCCGAACACGCGGCCTGGGTTTCCCTGCCCCCGGGTTTGGAGGCGCTCTTACAGTATAACGAGGAGGATTTTCACCATTTATGGAAATCAGGGTTGGTTCTATTCTGGAAGGGAATGTAAAAAGCATCACTAAATTTGGCGCTTTCGTCGTTCTGCCCGGCGGGCGATCCGGGCTCGTCCATATCTCCGAAATTGCCCATTCTTATGTAAATGATGTTAGCGATCATTTGAAGGAAGGGCAGGAGGTTAAGGTTAAGGTTGTTGGCATTGATGAAGCCGGCCGCATTAATCTCTCCATCAAAAAAGCTGCGCCGCCCCCAGCTCCCTCCGCGCCACAGAACCAGGGTTTTCGCCCTGCCCCCCGTCCTTCCCGGAACCAGTTTGAACCCCGAACCGGCGGTCACCAGCAGGCTCCAGGTCGTTCTGCGCCTCCTCCACGCTCTGCCGCACCGGCATCAGCCTCCGGCAGCAATGATTTTGAATCCATGATGAAGCAGTTTATGACTGCCTCGGACAGCAAGCTGTCTGGCATGCGCATTCAGGAGAAACGCTCTTCCCGCCGTGGCGGACGCTGAATCCTCTATACATTCAAAACCCCCGCACACAATCGGTGTGCGGGGGTTTTTCTGTGTTTATACCTGAATACGCCGGTAGGTGACATAGGTAAAGGCAATTCCCTCATGGGTAAAGGGCCCTTCCTCTTCCACTGCTGCCCACTCGGGATCCTTATCTAAATTGGGAAAATAGGTATCCGCCGTAAAAGCCGCCTGTACCTTGGTGATATAGGCCGTATGGCAATAAGGTAGGCACTGTCGGTATACGCTCTCGCCGCCGATGACAAAGGTATCATCAGGTGCGGCGGCCAGGGCCGCCTCCAGCGAGTGAAGCACCTCTCCATCCTCTACCCGGTAGCCGGGTCGACCGGACAGGATAAGATTCCGGCGGTTTGGGAGCGGCCTGCACCCGGGAAAGGTCTCCATGGTCTTCCTTCCAAAAAGCACCGCGTGCCCCCGGGTTAGCGCCTGGAACCGCTTCAAATCCTGGGGGATGTAAATCAGCTGGTCGCCATCCCGACCGATGGCCCAGTTCTCATCCACCACTGCTATGAGGTTCATACCGCCTCCCCCTTTCAAACTGCTACAGGAATGGCCTGCTGGAAGGGATGGCTCTGATAGCCCTCCAGCCGGAAACTCTCCTTGGAAAAGGCATAAAAATCCTTCACTGCGGGGTCTATGATAAGCTTTGGTGCCTCGAAGGGTTTCCGAGCGATGATCTCCTCCACCAGGGGAACATGACGATCGTAAATATGGGCGTCTGCAATCACATGGACCAGTTCCCCAGCCTCTAGATCGCTCACCTGAGCCATCATGTGCACCAGCGCTGCATACTGCATCACATTCCAGCCATTGGCGGTAAGCATGTCCTGGGAG
>JAGFXS010000059.1 GCA_017861415.1 Bacillota bacterium | reverse complement strand
TTGTGGTGCTGGATCGGACACCTTTCTACGCCGAAAAGGGTGGCCAAGTGGCCGACCATGGCGTGCTGATGGGGGAGGGTGTCTCCTTCACCGTGGACAATGTTTTGGTGAACAAGGGCGGCAAATACATGCACTACGGCAAGGTGACAAAGGGCGAGATTAAGGTGGGAGATACCCTGGTGGCAAGCTATGACGAGGCGCGCCGCCGTGCCATCCGCCGTGCCCACTCCGCCACCCACCTGCTCCACGCTGCCCTGGTGAAGACCCTAGGCGAGCATGTCCATCAGGCAGGCTCTCTGGTGGAACCTGACCGCCTGCGCTTTGACTTCACCCACTTCTCTGCCATGGCGTCGGAGGAGCTTCAGACAGTAGAGTCTCTGGTCAATCAGGCGATTCTGGAAGGGCACGTCATTGACACCCAGGAGATGGCCATTGACGAAGCTAAGCGCCGGGGCGCCACGGCTCTCTTTGGGGAGAAGTACGGCAATGAGGTTCGGGTGGTCTCCATGGGAGACGTCTCCGTGGAGCTCTGTGGCGGCACCCACTTGGATAACACCGCCAAGGCGGGTACCTTCCACATTCTGGCGGAGTTTTCCGTGGCATCAGGTGTGCGCCGCATCGAGGCGGTAACGGGAGAGGCCTCCCTTACCAACCTGCTGACAACCGAGGGGAAATACCATGAGATTGCCGGCTTGCTCAAAGCCCGGCCCGACGAGCTGATTGATCGGATCCGTGCGGAGCAGGCGGAACTGCGTGAGCTGCGCAGACAACTGGAGCAGCTGAAGGCCAAGGAGAGCCTGTCCGAGGTATCAGGCCTGCTGGATTCCGCCCAGGACGTGGGCGGCCTGCGTGTCCTAGCGGTGAGCAGACCCAATCTGGATCCGGGAGCTCTGCGGCAGTTAGGCGATTTTCTCCGGGACAAAGAAGCGAACATTGTGGGTGTCCTGGCCTCTGTGAACGAAGGGAAGCTGAGCTTTTTAGCTGTCTGCGGTAAGGGAGCTGTTGCCCGGGGCGTGAAGGCTGGGGATATCATCCGCCACGTTACCGCCATCTGCGGCGGCAAGGGCGGCGGCAAGCCCGATTCCGCCATGGGCGGAGGTACGGAACTTGCCAAGATGGACGAGGCATTAAGGGCCGTTCCTGCCTTTGTTGCCGGTGTTCTGGGGCAGTAAGAAACCGGAACGGGATTGAAATGAAGTCAAAGGAGGATACGGAAATCATGGAGAACTGTTTATTTTGTAAGATTGCGGCGGGGGAGATTCCTGCGAATAAGGTCTACGAGGATGAAAAGGTCCTTGTGTTTCACGACATCGACCCCCAAGCGCCTACTCACCTGTTGGCTATCCCCAAGGAGCATGTGGAGTCCTGCGGCGCCATTACCCCAGAGAATTCCGCAATTGTGGCGTACCTTTTTGAAGTGATCGCCAAGGTGACGGCCCAAATGGGCATCCGGGATTTCCGGGTGGTATCCAACTGCGGGGCCACGGCGGGGCAGAGCGTATTCCACCTGCACTTCCATGTGCTGGCAGGGCGGGACATGACCTGGCCTCCGGGATGAAGAAGGAACGCTGATCGGCAGTCCCCTGTCTGATGACCTCAGGCAGGGGCACTGTCCTGTTTAGGAAAGGAGTATCGGATGGCAGAGTTTGAGAAGCAAGCCCCGCAATGGGATCCCGAGGTGCAAAGTCCGGGCGGTGTCCGGCGCTATGTGATTAGAAGTCTCATTTGGACCCTGCTGTTGGTCCCGGCGGTATTCGGGATCTTATGCTGGTTTACCGCACAGATTCATCCTTTGCTGAGTCCTGCCTTGGGCGGCATCTTGACGGCTGTTTTCCTGCGATACAGGGCCGGAAGAAAGGGAGCCTTGCCCCAAGATGCCCTGTGGCGCTATTTCCCGGTGTTGCTGCCCCTTGGCTACTACTTACTGGTCTTTGTGGCCGCCTTTGGCCTGTCAGGCTATCAGTTTGGCAGTAACTTGTTTCAGCAGATTCTGCTGACTATGTCCGCACCCTGGTTTGGTGGTAACTTTTTACTGGCCTTCATGGGAGATTTTGCGTCCTACCCCCTGATGATTACCCTGTGCTACGGTGGCATGTTCGTGGTGTTTCTCCTATGGGATGTGATCAGAAAGCCGGAAACTCTGAGGCTCCGTCGGGGCACGGCCCTCTTTGGTGCCTGCCTTTTGCTGGGGGCAGTCTGTGCTTTTCAGTTTCACGCAAGATCGGCCTACTTCCTGGACCGGGACTACAGCGTACTAAAGGTGGAAAACGAGGTGGATCTCTGGCCCTATGATCCCGATAATCGGGAGAACATTCTCTATGTCCCCCGGGAGGCACCGACCCTCACCATCACAGAGAACTACCCCCGTTTGGACGGAGCCACTGCCCTCTACCCGGTTTACAGTGCCCTTGCCCAGGCGGTGTACCAGGGTTTGGAGGGAGACGCTACCTCAGAGGATTTGCCCATAAGGGAGAAATACCCCTCCAAGGAAGAGAACAGCCGCTGGCATGAGGTTGTCCAGTGCAGCAAAACCTCCACGGCCTATGAACGGCTGATCCGGGGAGAGGTAGATGTTATCTTCGTGCTACAGCCTTCCAAGGAGCAGCTTGCAGCAGCGGAAGCTGCAGGTGTCCAAATGCAGCTGCACCCCATCGGCAAGGAGGCCTTTGTTTTCTTTGTGAATAGTGAAAATCCTGTCTCTAATTTGACACAAACCGAGATTCAAGATATTTATCAAAAAAAGATCACTAACTGGAAGACGCTCGGTGGGGAGAATGAGTCCATCCTGCCCTTCCAGCGGCCTGCCAATTCCGGCAGTCAGACCGCAATGGAGGCATTTATGGAGGGGAAGGAGCTGCCTACCCCCCTCCGGGAGGAGTATGCCGCCGGCATGGGCGGCATTGTAGACGCAGTAGCCGCTTACCGGAACTATACGGGAGCTGTCGGCTATTCTTTTCGCTTCTTCGCCACGGGGATGAAAACAGGGGAAGGGCTGAAGCTTCTTGCCATCGACGGTATTGCTCCCACGGTAGAGCATATCGCAGATAACACCTATCCCCTTACTTTCCCAATCTACGCGGTCACGGCCAAGGAGCCGGAGGGGAATGTGAAGGCGCTTCTGGACTATTTGACTTCTCCTCAGGGGCAGGAGATGGTTGAGGGCTGCGGTTATGTGCCCCTTGATCAATCTGGATCCTGACCGCAAGCATAAATCATTAGGAAAACAGGTGATAACGTGACTAAAGCAGGCTGGTTTCGCCGGGGCATGAAGGATGGTATCCCCATTGCTCTGGGCTACTTTGCCGTTTCCGTTTCTCTGGGCATTGCCATGCAAAACGCTGGCATCACCGCCTTTCAGGGCGGACTGATGAGCTTTACTAATATGACCTCCGCCGGGCAGTTTGCCGGCACCACGGTGATCGCCGCCGGATCTGGTTATCTGGTGATGGCCATCATGGAGCTTATCATCAACGCCCGATATCTCCTCATGTCCTGCGCTCTGTCTCAGCGGCTGGATCAGTCGGTGAGCCTACCATGCCGTCTTCTCTTTGGGCTGACGGTAACCGACGAGATTTTTGGCATCTCCATAGCCCGTGGCGAGACCTATCTAGAGCCTATGTACTCTCTGGGGGCCTTTGCCGTGGCCTGCCCCGGCTGGACCCTGGGCACCGTAGTTGGGGCAGTGATGGGCGATGTGCTCCCTGATCGGGTGGTAAGCGCTTTGGGGGTGGCGCTGTTCGGTATGCTTATTGCTGTGTTCATTCCTCCGGCCAAGAAAGACAAGGTGGTGGCCGGGACGGTGGCAGCCGGCATGATCCTCAGCTTTCTATTTGCCCAGCTGCCCGTACTCTCCCGGATATCTCAGGGGGTTACCATCATTCTGCTCACGGTGGTGATCGCTGGGGCGGCGGCGGTGCTGTTCCCCATTGGGGAAGAGGAGGCGACGGACCATGGAACATAACGTATATCTGTATATTGGGGTGATGGCCCTTGTGACTTATTTGATCCGGGTGCTGCCCTTGACCCTCATCCGGCGGGAGATTCGGAACCGAACCATCCGCTCCTTTCTCTACTACGTTCCCTATGTGACCCTGGCGGTGATGACCTTCCCCGCCATTCTCCACGCCACGGGGACCTTCTGGTCGGGACTGGCGGCGCTAATTGTGGCGGTGATTGCAGCCCTTCGGGGCCTTAGTCTTTTACAGGTAGCGCTGGCTGCCTGCTCTGTGGTATTCCTCTTGGAGCTGGTGCTGCTATAACGATGAAATGAGAGAAGATCATGGCAAAGTACGATTACGTCCTGCTGGACGCGGACAACACACTTTTCGATTTTGACTACTCGGAAAAGAAGGCGTTAGGGGCTACCCTGACCCACTACGGCTACCCCATGTCACAGGAGCACCATCAGGCATACCATCAGGCAAACAAGGCTCTGTGGAAGTCCTTTGAGCGGGGGGAGATCACCCAGGAGGAGATCCTCGCCCGTCGTTTTGGAGGCTTTATGGAGCTAGTAGGCGGAGACTATGACCCTGCTGCCATGAATGAGCATTTTATGGACCAGCTCATTGCCCACGGCAGGCTGCTGCCGGGCGCGGAGGATTTCTGTCGGAGTCTCCACGGCCGTTGCAATTTGGTGATCGTTACCAACGGAGTGGCCCGGGTTCAGCGGGGAAGGCTGGAGCGATCACCCATCAGGGAGTTGTTCGCGGGGGTTTTTATCTCCACGGAACTAGGCTGTCAGAAGCCCAGCAAAGCATATTTTGACGAGGTGTGTCGGGCGCTTCCCCTTCCGGACAGGAAAAGAGCTATAGTGGTGGGGGACAGTCTTACCTCCGATATACTTGGGGGACATAACGCAGGTATTGACACCATTTGGTATAACCCGGAAGGGCAGCCTTGGGGGGAGATTGTGCCCACGTGGGAGGCCCGAAATTACATGGAAGCTCTGAAACTTATTTTGTAATAACGCTGGGATCATAAAGGAGGACGCAGAGGATGTATGAGATACTGAATTCCCCTGGAAAGCTGGGCAGTCTGACGATACGAAACCGGTCGGTGATGACAGCGGCGCGCACCCTGTTGTCCAACGAGGCAGGGGAGGCCACAGAGGATATTATTTCCTACTATGAGGCCAGAGCCAAGGGTGGCGTAGGGCTTATTATCACCGAGGCGGTGGTGGTAGACGAAGTCCACGGCGTCAGTGTGTCTAAGGAGATGTTTGCCTCCAGGGACGAGGGTATCCCTGAATTCCGGAAGATGGCGGAGCGGATTCATATCCATGGCAGTAAGCTGTTCGCCCAGCTTTTCCATCCCGGAGCCAATGGGGATGCGACTCTTTCACCGGGCGGCCTCATCTCTGCCAGTGATACCCCAGGGAAAAAAGGCGGTGCCCGGGCAGCCACGTCAGAAGAGATTTGTGAGGTAGCGGCTGCTTTCGGACGGGCGGCAGCTCGTCTCAAGGAAGCAGGCTTTGACGGGGTTGAGGTTCACGGTGCCCACAACTATCTCATTCAGAGCTTTTTAAGCCCTGTTACCAACCGCCGTCGAGACGAATTTGGCGGGAGTCTGGAAAATCGGGCCAAAATCCTCCGGTTGATCGTAGAAGAGATTCGCCGCGCCTGCGGATGGGAGTTCCCCTTAATGGTGCGAATTTCCTTGGAGGAGTATATCGGACAAAAGGGCTACCATGCAGATACGGGCATCAAGGTCTGCCAGATGCTGGAGTCCTGGGGTGTGGATGCCATCAGTGTCACCGCCGCAGGAACTGCCAGCAAATTAAGCCAGAGTATGGAGCCTATGAACTATCTCCAGGGCTGGCGGAAGCATCTCATGAAGGCGGTGAAGAAGACGGTGTCCATTCCCGTCTGCGGGGTCGCCGTGGTGCGGGATCCGGCCTTTGCCGAGGAATTGTTGCGGGAGGGCTACACGGATTTCGTGGGCAGTGTCCGCAGTCATCTGGCGGATCCTCAGTGGACAAACAAGGCGCTCTCCGGCCAGCAGGCGGATATTGTCCCTTGTATCTCCTGCATGGCCTGCCTGGAGATGGAGTATCAACTGGAACGGCTTACCTGTGCCATGAACCCACAAGCAGGGTATGAGGCCCAGTTCGCCCCGCCGTCCCGGGACGGCGGGGACCGCCTGGTGGTGGTGCTGGGGGCTGGCCCGGGGGGGATGGAGGCGGCCTTGACGGCAGCCCGGCGAGGATTCCGAGTTGAACTGTTTGAGCGGGAGGCAAGTCCCGGCGGGCAGCTGCGTCTGGCGGGGACCGTGCCTCGGAAGGAAAAGATCTGGTGGGCCATCGACAGCCTTCATCGACGCTGCGTAGACGCCGGCGTGGCGATGTTCTTTGGCAAGACACCCACTGTGCAGGAACTGGCGGAGATAGGGCCCTGGGCCATTTTGGATGCCACCGGCGGCGTGCCCTTGATACCTTCGTCTATTGAGATTGAGGGCGGCAGGGAGAATCACCTGGTTTGTACCCCGGTAGAGGTGATCACCGGGTCGTTGGATGTCCGTGAGGAGAGTGTGGTGGTGGTCGGCTCTGGAATGACAGGGCTGGAGACCGCTGAAATCCTCTGCGAGCGGGAGCGAAACAATGCCGTGGTGGTCCTGGAGGCGGCCTCTAGGATTGCCCCAGGGGCACTAGGCTCCAACAGGAATGTGGTGACGGGGGTTTTGGAGCTCAACCAGGTGGTCTTTATGACAGATCGCCGCCTCACCAAAATCGGACTGGATCGGATCTGGTTCTGCGATTCTAACACAGGGGAGACATTTGTCTATCCCTGCGACCGGGTGGTGCTGGCCTTGGGGATTCGGTCGGCCAGACCCTACGGCGATTATCTTCGAGAGGCCTGTCCGCAGGTGATTTCCGTGGGCGACGCTCAAAAACCCGGCAAACTGTGGGACGCAATCCACAGCGGCTATCGGGCTGCATCTGCGCTATAGCATAGAAAAAAGCGGACGAAACCTTGGTTTCGTCCGCTTGACTTATACAAAAATGTGAGAACTTATACGCAAGGGCGCAGAATGCGCACCGAGCGAAAACTGACCAGATACCAGGCCTTCCCATCCTTTTCCTGTCCACTGTGGGCGCAGGAGCTTGCGGGATACCGGGTCTGGAGATACAGGAGCTCCTCTTGGGAAAGGCGCAGTTCGCGCGTGGCCTGCCCGTCACAAAATGACTCCCATAAAAAGTCCTCAAATGCTGTCCAATTTTGCGACATGCTTCCCTTACCCCCTAATACAGCTTGTCGAAACTGTCCAAGTAGTGTGTTCCTTATTGTAGCCCAGAGGAAGAAAAAGGTCAACAGGAATCGAAAAAGAAAGAGAAATTTCCATGCCTTACCGGATCTGTCCGTTGCCTCGCACCACATACTTATAGCTGGTCAGCTCCCGCAGACCCATGGGACCTCTGGCGTGGAGCTTTTGTGTGGAAATGCCCATTTCACAGCCAAGTCCGAACTCCCCGCCGTCGGTAAACCGGGTGGAGGCGTTCAGATAGACGGCGGCACTGTCCACTAGACGGGCAAAAAGGTTGGCATGCGCCGAAGTTTCCGTGACAATTGCTTCGCTGTGGCCGGTGGAATGGGCGTTGATGTGCGCGATGGCCGCCTGTACATGGGGCACTACCCCTACCGCCAGAACATAGTCTAAAAACTCTGTATCGAAGTCTGCCGCTCCTGCCGGTGTACCGGAGATCAGCGCCTGGGCGCGCGCATCCAGCCGCAGCTCCACAGGGGTGAGTCCGGC
>JAGFXS010000003.1 GCA_017861415.1 Bacillota bacterium | reverse complement strand
AAAGGTGTTGGAGCTGCGGGAAATAGTGAGATTTGAGCCGTTGACATCAAGATTTACGATAGCATCCTTACCTTCGGTAAATTTGCTAGCCTGGAATGAGCCAAACAGGGCGGCACCTAAGGTGTCATCGCCAATCCGCTTCCCTGCCTCATTCTTGATGCCGTAGGCGGAACCGGTGTCCTTGGCGGTAAATACAAACTGGTTGCTCATGGTAGAGTAACTAACGGACACACCGGCTTCCACATTGTTGTTAATGTCTCGGAGAACTGTTTCCAGGGCAGTGTCCTTCGTATAATTGCCGATTGTGACACCGTTAATAGAGAGGGTATGGCCTTTCAGGGGAGTTGTTCCGGCTTCATTCACCAGATAGTAGCCATCTTTGCCCTCAATCTGTGCCACCCGGTTGCCTTGGGAATCCCAGTATGTGGCGCTGGTGCCGGAACCCTTTTGGGTCACGGTACCCACCGCCTTAAGATCCTCATCCCAGGAGATGGAAGTATTCTCCGCCAGAAGATTGCCCAAGGTTTTGCTGGTGTTCAGATAAGAAGTTGCAGTGGCATCCAAGGAAAGTGCTTGATTGCTGCTGGATGCCATGGTCAGGGAGGAGCCTTGCGCCACAGTTAACGTGAGCTGAAGCTTGGTAGGGTCTCCGGAGGCGTTGCCAACAGTGACACGAGGAGTACCATTTTTGGTACCGAAGGCAGAGGTCAGTTGTGTCTGGAGGTGATTATCAATCAGTTCCTGCGGGGTCAGATCAGAAAGCTCCGACAGGGAGGGCATCGTGATTGTTTTCTGGACGCCGTCCAATGTAAAGGTAAACTCCTGGTCAGCTAAAGTTTCTGCAAGGGATACCTTCTGACTTAGGGTTTTGCTGCCGCTAAAATCCAGGCTACTGACCTTGGTGGTGCTGTCAAAGGTATCATCACTGAAGGTCTGATTAATGGTACCGGACAGACCGCTGATATACACCTCATTGTTGCTCTTTTTGTCACTGAAAACAATTTTTCCGTCACTGACCGCCACGTTTATGGCTTGATCAGCGGTAACCGCTGAGCCGCTCGAGTAAGAAACGCTCTGCCCCTTCAGCTTTTCTACAATGGCAGTCTTGAAGGCATTAAGATCCTCATATACGGTTTCATCCAAAGAGATAGAGATCTCTTGGTTGCCGTAGTTTAAGGAAATGGTGCCGGATACGTTACTCTTGTCCACCTCGCCGGCGAGATCAACGGCAGAAGTAGCTTTTATGATACGTTGGCCACTGGCGTTGCCCACGGTGGCTAGAATGCCCTGGCCGCTGGCCACTTCATAGCGGCTGGCGGCAGCCAGCTGTGCTACGCCGTTGACGGCGACGGTACTACTGGTTTTGCCTGTTGCGGATACCTTTGAGGCGTTTGCCCCGTTGGTTGTGGTTGTGACAGCTTTGTTAAAAAAGCTGGGGCTTAATAGGTTGGTGGAGGAGGTGTAAGAGGTGTATTTCCGAGTGAACTGCACCATCTTATCGGTAAGGCCCTGATAGGCAGTCTGCTTCCATTCAAGCTTAGTTTGCTTCTGCTGTAAGCCACTGATCTTTAGGCGAAGGCCTGAGATGGAATTCTCGATCATACTTTCGGTATCCATACCGCTAGCAAGCCCTGAAAGCACATTTCGAGATCCATATAAAGCGTTTGTATTACTGCTACTTACATTGCTGACACTGGCCATAATTCATTGCGCCTCCCTCTATAGCACAAGGTATTTCCTCATTGGGAATCAGAAAAATCCTTAAAATACAATTATACTTCTATACTTTTTTATCGACATGTAGTATAGTAAAGTTAAGAAGAAGACAACGAGTTTTTGCGGTGGAGGGGATTTTTTTGTCGAAGATTATTGCCATCACAAATCAAAAAGGCGGTGTGGGAAAGACCACGACGGCTACCGCTGTGATGAGTGCACTGGTGCAGCGTCGGCAGCGTGTGCTGGGGGTCGATTTGGATCCTCAGGGCAGCCTTGGCTTTAGTCTGGGTCTGGATATTGAGCACTGCCCCACGGTGTTTGAGGTGCTCATGGGCCAGAAGTCCGTGGAGGAAGCCATCATCAGGACCGACAACGGTGATCTTCTGGCAGCGAATATTCTACTATCGGCGGCAGAACGGGAATTTAACCGAGCCGGCCGGGAATTTTTGCTGCGCAATGTCTTGTCCCGGATTCAGGATCGCTATGACTATATTATCATAGATACCCCTCCTGCGCTTAACATACTCACCGTGAACGCCTACGTGGCGGCGGACGCCCTTATCATCCCAATGATTCCTGAGATTCTCAGCCTTTTGGGCGTAGCCCAGATTCGTGAGACCATTGAAACGGTGCGACAGAGCCATAACAGTAAGCTAAAAGTGTTGGGGATTCTTCTCAATAAGTACAATGCACGCCTTACCCTGAATCAGGAGGTGCTGGAGATGTCTGAGCAGATTGCCAAACAGCTTGGCACCAAGGTGTTCGAGACGACGATTCACTCTGGTATCGCTGTAGCAGAGGCGCCAGCCCATGGAGAAAGTGTGATCACTTATTCTCCACGGTCAAAACCTAGCCTAGATTTCCAAAACCTCGTGACCGAGATAACAGGGATAGAGGCGCCAAAAGGAATTATGAGACGACGCTGAGCGGTCCTAGGAGGAGGTCAGATCCATGGCAGTGAAGAAGAGTGGGAAATCCAGTAAAACGGCCCACATATTAAATGTGCTTTCCTCAGATGTATCGGATACGTCGGGGGAGGCAGGAGCAGAAGATGCAGTGGGAAGTTCCGTCACAGATTTTTCACCTTTGCCTGATGAGGTGCTGGCGACGGCGATTCGTGAGTCCTTGGCGCAGGATATGCAGCAGGAAGATGGAGAGATGGATCCTGAGGAGACTCCCGACGCCAAAGGGGCATCTCTCGAAACGGAGGAAGGGTTGATGGGTCAGGAGTCCTCGTCCGAATGGGACGAAGTACTGGATGTGGGGATAGAAGCACCCGTGGATCCAACGCCGGAACCAGCGGCAAATGAATCGGAGGAAGAAGCTCCGGCTCATACCCGTGACTCAGCGGAGGCGGTGACAGCCAAGTCGCCGGTCAAAGCAGATACATCTCTGGCTGCACAAACGGCGGTGTCGGAGCCTGAACAGCCTGAGCAGGAATTGCTGGACGAAGATCCTTGCCCGGGCAAGAATTCCTGCTATGTCAATGTGATGGAGGCGCTGGTAGAAGAAAAAGCATCAAAATATATTAATATGTTTGGTGTCTGCGCCTGTGATCGTTGTGTTTCAGATGTAAAGGCATTGGCCTTGTCAAATTTGCCACCCAAATACGCGGTGATGCAAAAAGGGCATGTTGTCCCCATGCTGACGGTTTACGAGGGACGCTTCAGCACAGCATTGACCTCTCAAATTATCGGCGCTTGCAAGAAAGTCATGCAGGAACCGAGACATTAAAATAAAGAATTACCACCACAAAAAAACACACCGCGTCACGATTTCGCCAGCGTCAAGGCTGGAAAAGGTGAGCGGTGTGTTTCTGTTGTAATTGGTGCAGGCGGTCTTAGTTTAGACTCTCCAGGCTGTCTGCAGGGATCTCAGGAGGCTCCAGCTCCAGCTCCGGATTCGGGTCGGTGAGCTGTTTCCATGTCATATTGACATCTTCCATGCAATTAAAATAGACGCTGGTGAGGAGGTTGGTGGGGATATCCAGCTGAGCAGCCAAGACACTGATTTCCTGCCAGTCGGCCCTCTCATAGCTTAAAGTCAGATCAAAGAGTATGCCGGGCCGCCCTTCATGATTGAGTAGGGCGCTTTTGATACTGGCAGAAATGGGAACTTCGGCCAGAATATCCTCCAGTGGGGCATCAATGAGGTAGTTTAGAGTGGAGAACATACCCATTAAGTAGGCCTCAGACTTGGAAATGGGCATCTGAGAGGTGTAATTCATGAGCTCAGCACAGAAGCTGGCCCGCATGAAGGACAGCTTGAGAAACTCCTCTGCGCCGGCGTCAAACTGATTCTCGGCATTGCTGGCGCTGAGCAGATAGACCCACTGCTTCAGCTGAGTCAGACCCAAGGTCATAATGGCCTGCTGAACAGTGGTTGCTCGATGGCGCAGGGCAAAGTATCCGGAGTTCACTAAACGCAGAAGTCCATAGGTCAGGGTAGCATCCACGGAAATCAGCCGGACAATTTCATCAACATCAGGCTCATCTTTGGTAAGCGCCACAACAAGGCGGAAAAAGTTGCTCTGAAGATAACCACTTGTGTGGGCACGGGTGGCCATTTTTTCGGCCACATAGGAGCCCTTCATTCCGTCTGCGCCGAGGGAGATGGCCTTTTGGTAGAGATCTTCATTTTCAATGCCTACGGCAATACACTTTTTTCCCATGCTATGGGAAATCTCAATAATGTTGTGAAGAGTATTGTCTGCTAACTCCTGAAAATTCAACTTAATGTAGTGGATATCGTCCAAAAGGGCCAGATAGCGGGGGGCAAACTGAAATTCATTCACAGCAACCTTGTATCCCTCTTTCACATACTGACGAACCAAATGCATGGCAAGAGGGTGGATGATGACGCTGTCATCAATCTGCATTACCAGTTCGGAGCGGTCAAAAAGCCGTGGGGTCTTTTTCACCAGGAGTGTGGGGGTAAAGGTCATGAAGTTCAAGGAGCCGCGCAGAACCTTGGATGTATTCTGGAGCAGAAAATTGTAGATGGTATCTGCAGCGGCAAATTCGGCACCGCTTTCCTCCCCATAAGCTTGGTTTTCACCATGGTAGAGGATTTCATAGCCCATTATATTGTTATCACGATCCTTAATGGGCTGCCTAACAATATATTTGCTGACACCGTGCATTATCTGACACCGCCTTTAATTGCCAGCAAGTGATCGATTACACCTACCAGATGCAGAATGTCGGGCTTTGCTAGCTGTTCATCTGCGCCCAGCTCTTTGCCCTTGATGTGCATCTCCGGGGTAATGAGGGAGGAGAAAATGACAACGGGGATGATATTCAGTATGGGATCATCCTTGACGAGCTTGGTCAGGCGGTGGCCGTCCATTTGCGGCATTTCAATGTCGGTGATGAGAATTGCGATTTGAGAGGAGAGTCGGGGGTGGTTCCTAATCTCTGAGATGGCATGCCAAGCCTCCTGACCATTCTGGAACATATGAAGATTGGTATAGCCGGCCCGCGTCAGAGATTCCTCCAGCATTCTGGAAAGGAGAATGGAATCCTCAGCAATATAAATGGGAGCTTCGTTGCGGTTGCGGGGGCCCAGTCGGCTGATGGAGCTTACCTGAATGGAGGTTTCGGGGGCAATTTCCGCCACAATTTTTTCGAAATCCAGAATAGTGACTAGATCTGAACCGCACTGGGCAATACCTGTAGTGACGCCGTCGGTGCCACTGGAGACGGTTGTATCCGGCTTATGGATATCTGTCCAGGAAATCCGGCTGATACCTACCACAGTATGGACGCGGAAGGCCACATGCATTTTATTAAAGTTGGTGATGATAAAAATATCCTTTTCGTTCCGGGGGGAAGAGGATCCGCTGAGATAGCAGGGAAGATCCACAACAGTAATCACCGTATCCCGGGGCTTAAAAATTCCTTCTACTGCCTTATGAACGTGCGGCATACTTTTCACAGGCGCAGAAATCAGGATTTCCCTAACCTTAGCTACGTTGATACCGTAGAGGTTCCCATCGATGGTAAACTCCATGATTTCGATTTCATTGGTGCCCGACTCGAGCAATATATCACGTTTTACTTCTGCCATGGTGTAGACACTCCCTCTAATTTGGATTTTGTAGCAAGGTTAGTAAATCTTGTCCGATCTACCGTAAGATCGAATAATAGCTTGACCGGTGGAAGCGTCAAAGTACAGGGTACGGGCAACTGTGCCACCCACATCTTCGGCCAATAGGGGGATTTCCTCTCTCCTGAGAGTCATACGGACGCTTTCCACATTGCGAAGGCCGATGTTTCCCAAGGTTCCGCCGGAGAGTTCAAACATTTTTGCGCCACCGGCAATCTTTGCTACAATTCGGTTGCGGCTGGCACCACGGGCGGTCATTTGTTTCAACGTTTCTCGAATACCGGTGTCGGCATATTTCATGGTGTTGGTTCTTCCGGCTTCCATATTCAGGGGCAGCATGATATGAATCATGGCAGCAATTTTTGCGGTGGGATCATAGAGGCAAATCCCTATGCAAGAGCCCAGGGCGTAGGTGACCAGAGTTCCGCATTGTTGGAGTATACTCATTTCAGCAATGCCAATCGTTACTTTATCACCCATTTTCTCCACTCAACTTTCGGAGTAGATAGTTTAGTGAGAGAATGTCGGGAGACAAGAGGATGCGACAGGGCACCTGCTTTTGATTACAGATAAAGTTTCCGCCGATGGTCATGATATAGTCCGACTGCCCGCCAAAAATCGCCATGGGGACGGTAAGGATAGCACCCTGCATGTCGATGGTGAAGGCGGGAACGGTGGGGCGGAGAGGGATGCTTGCTAGGCCGGAAATAGCACCAACAAAGGAGGAAATCATGATATTACCCACTTCGGTCAGAGCGGAAACCCCCATTTCATTGAGCTGATCGTAATCCTCTACGGTTTGTCCCAAGATGCTCTCCAAGACAAGATTGGCAAAGGGGAGCTGCTGAACGGAGAGCATAATGCCGTTGAGAGCACCCTCCAGCTGGACCAATACGCCAGCGGTGATAAGTTCGGGGCCGCCAATCCATTCAATAGCCTCATTATAGCCCATGATCCGCACCTCAGGCAAGGTAATTCTTACCTCTTGCCCCAGCAATGCGGAGAGGGAATTGGCGGCGTTACCGGTACCAATGCTACCGATCTCCCGCAGAATATCCAGCTCCAAATGGTCTAAATCTTTATAATTACGAATTTCCATAGATTACTCACTTTCTAGGGATGGTTTACCCCCGCAGACCGTTTATAGTGGTAGTAACCTCGTCTGAGGTTTGTACCATACGCAGCGCGTAGCTGAAGGAACGCTGAGCCTCGATGACCTTGGCCATTTCAGTGGCAAGGTCTGTGCTCGAGGCTTCCAAAGAACCCTGAACCACAACGGGGTTTGCCACTAGATAAGGTTCTCCGTTTTTTTCCACCGGCAGATAACGGTTGGCGCCGATGGGATTCATGCCGTCGGTGTGAACAAAGTCGTAAACGGCAACGGACTGCTTTTCCTGAGAATCGGTGATCTCAATAGGGGCACCGGACTCATCAAGTACGAAACGGCCTTCCCCATCAGATAGCATAAATACCTGGGTGAGGGTTCCCTCTTCGTTGGGAAGCTGATAGCCGGACATGGTAAAGGAGCCGTCACGAGTATAGGATATTTCGCCGGTTGTGGGGTCCTTTAAGGCGAAGAAGCCCCGGCCCAAAATGGCATAATCCAGTGATCGCCCGGTATCCGCCACGGGGCCCATGGCACCGAAATCCGTGTCGGCCGAAATCAACCGGGCACCGGTGCCTCGGGGCAAATTTTGTTCGTCAATGCCCGTGACATTCCCATACATCAGGGCGGCAAAGGAGGGCTTTTCTGCCTTGTAGCCGTAGGTGTTCACATTAGCAATATTGTTTGCCACTACGTTCATCCGCTTCTGCTGCTGGCTAGCGCCAACAGCGGCAGTGTAAAATGACATGTTCATGGTCTCATTCCTCTCTCAGGCTCAGACTGATCCCAGGTCGTTGGCAGCCTTGCCCATAATCTGGTCGTACATTTTGGTCAGCTGAGCAGCACTCTGGAGGGAACGCTGGCTGGCCAACATCTCCACCATCTGTTGCACCAGATCCACATTGGACCGCTCAACAGCCTTCCACTGGATGGCTGCATCATCGGTGGGCTGGGCCGCACCGCCCTCAAAGAGACCTCGGGGGTTGCGCTCCAGAGCCTCGTAGTCAGCAAAGGTATAAACCCCCAACTTGCCCAGAAATTCCCCAGATTCCTCCTGATAAATATTCCCTTGGGCATCAGCCTGGATGCGATCAGTTCCTAACTGAATGGGGTTGCCGGCGGTATCCAAAACTCTTCCCTCATCGGGGAGACAGAGATAGCCTTCATTGTCCAAAGAGAAGCTGCCTGCCCTGGTGTAGCCTGTACCGGCATTACTTTGAATAGCAAAAAACCCTTGGCCGGAAATGGCAAAATCCAGTGGGAGACCAGTTACCTCGGGGGCACCCTGGCTGTAGTCCGTAAAAATGCGGCTGGGTGCTAGGATATAGCTGGAAGGACCCAGCTCCTGAGGAGAAGTTTTGTCCTTGTTGCCCACACGGCTCATCACGAACTCTTGGAAGGTGCTGTCGGTGTAGCGATCCGCCTTATAGCCGGCAGTGGAGACGTTGGTCATGTTGTTGGAGACGACATCCAAGCGGCGGTTCTGAGAGAGCATGCCGGAGGTAAGGTTGTAAAATCCCTTGAACAAGCTGTATCACTCCTTACTATGGACTAAAATGCAATGGGTGTAGTGGGGATTGTTAAGTTTATGCAATGGGTGTTGCACAGAATTTATCAGAGAAGGCCTCAGTCGCGCATATATTGCTCCAGGTACACCCGAAGCTTGTGAATGGCCTTACTGTGAATTTGGGAAACCCGCGGCTCGCTGATATCCATCACATGAGCGATTTCTCGCATGTTAAGCTCCTTCTGATAGTAGAGGGAGAGTACCAGCTGCTCATTCTCCCGCAGGGAGTGGATGGCTTCCACCAAAATCTCCTTAAATTCCTTCTCTTGGAGGCTCAGGTCCGGCTGTGCATTGCTGCTGGAGGAGGGGAGAAGGGAGTCGGCATAGCCGGGATCTCTGTTGTCGAAGAGGGCTTCCAGGGAGATGATGTTGGATAGGTTGAGGTTCATTAGGTCTTCTCGGTATTTGGCGGGAGAGATGTCCAGCTTTCGGGAAATCTCCACGTCGGTGGGGAAGCGGCCCAGGTCGCCGTACAACTCATTGACGGCTTGATCAATCTCCTTGGCCCGTTTTCGCAAACGCCGAGGAAGCCAATCCTGCTGCCGAGCCAGGTCAATGATCATCCCCCTGATACGCTTGGAGACGAAGGTTTCGAACTTAATGCCCTTGTCGGGGTCAAACTTGTCTACTGCGCTCATTAGTGTGATGACACCCTCGTGGATGATATCGTCCACTTGGGCAAAGCTGTTGTATACGCCGCAGATTTGCAGGGCAATGCGCCGAAGGAGTTTTTCATAGCGAAGAACCAAGGGCCACTTTAGGTCTTGATTACCAGTCTCCTTATACAGGGCAAGAAGCGTTTCTGTGGGCATACTGTCAATTTCCTGCTGAGTAAGAGACCAAGGGGCACCAGTTTTGGCATGCGCCTCTTGAAGAAGCGTAGAACTGCTCATGTTGCCACCGCCCTTTTCTCCTCGCTGGCATGTCGCTGCAGAGAGATGTTTCCAATGGCCTGAATTTGTATGTTGCTGGTGATCTCATTAAAGGAAAGGACATAAACATTGGGATAAAATTGAGAAATTACACGGGAGAGATATACTCGAATGATTTGGCTGGTGAGAAGAATTGGGGTCTGGGAGAGGTCACTGAAGGTTTTCAGGTGTTCACCGAGCTGGGCAATAATTTGCTGCATGAGATCCGTTCCCATGGCCAGATAGACGCCCTGCTCATTTTTGGTGAGGGAGGAAATAACCCGCTTCTCAATCTCCGCATCCAAGGTGACCACACGGAGCTGACCATGGTCACAGAACCGTCTGGTGATAGTGCGGGAGAGGGCGCCGCGAACGTTCTCGGTGACCATATCCAGATCCCTAGTGACGACCAGAGCATCCACGGCGGTCTCTACAATGGTGACCATATCCTTAATGGGGATACCTTCCCGGAGGAGATTTCGGAGGATGCGCTCTAAGCTGGCAAAGGGCAGGAGGTTGGGGATCGCCTCCTCTACCAGTTCCCGGGCGGCGGTCTTCAAGTTTTCCACCATGCGGATGGTTTCGCCCCGGTCAATTAGTTCATAGGTATGACGTTTAATGGTCTCAGACAAATGGGTGAGCATCACAGAAAGGGGGTCAATGACAGTATATCCATAGATTTCGGCCATTTCCTTGTTCTCCGGCAGAATCCAGCGGGAAGGAATGCCGTAGGAAGGCTCTATGGTTTCAATGCCGTCTATCTCGCCAACAGGACTTGAAGGTTCCAGAGCCAGGTAGTAATCCACCAGTATTTCGCCCCGGGCCACTTCTTCGCCGCGGATTTTAATGACGTATTGGTTGGTTCCAAGATTAGAGGAATCATGAAGGCGGATGGAAGGAATGACAAAACCCATATCCTGAGCGTACTGGCGGCGGAAAATCACAATCCGGCTAATCAGTCTGCCACCTCTTGATTCGTCCACCAGGGGAATCAAACTGTAGCCAAATTCCATCTCAACAGGCTCCACAGTGAGTAGGGAGTAGACGTTATTGATGTCCTTGTAGTAATCGCTCTCGCTGGGGGCAGCCGCATCCAGAGGACTGGGGCGGCTGGCTGCCTCCGCCTCCTCCAGCTGGACTGCTTTTTCTTTGGCTAAGCCCTTGTTTACCATCACGCCAGTGACCACTAGCACTATGGCAACGATGCCCAGAGCGATGTGGGGAGTGTTGGGCATAATGGCCAGGAAAATCAGAATGACACCGGTGGCGATTATGGCCCTGGGCTGTGCCTTGAACTGACGAATGACGTCTGCGTTGAGGCTGTCTTCCGAGACAGAGCGGGTAACGATCATGCCCGTTGCTGTGGAGATGAGCAGGGCCGGGAGGAGGGAAACCAGACCATCGCCTACCGTGGCTGTGGAGTAGGTAGTGATGACCTGAGCGGTATCCATACTGCTAAGGACGCCGATGATGAGTCCGGCCACAAAATTGATGGCCGTAATAATGAGACTCATGATAGCGTCGCCCTTGACGATTTTGGTGGCACCGTCCATGGCACCGTAGAAGTCCGCTTCCTTCTGGATTTTTTGCCGGCGGTACTTAGCCTCCTGCTCGTTGATGAGTCCGGAAGAGAGGTCGGCATCAATGGCCATCTGTTTGCCGGGCATGGCGTCTAGGGTAAAGCGGGCTGCCACCTCGGCCACACGCTCTGCGCCCTTGGTGATGACAATAAAGTTTACCAAAACGATAATCAGGAAAATTAAGATGCCCACCACGATATTGCCGCCGGTAATGAGCTCGCCGAAGGCCTTGATTACGTCTCCGGCGTAGCCATTGTTGCCCAGAATCAGGCGGGTGGAGGATACATTCATCCCCAGGCGGAAGAGAGTGGTTACCAGAAGCAGGGAGGGAAAGATGGAGAACTCCAAAGTTTCCTTAGTGTTCATGGTAATGAGCAGGATGAGAATGGAGAGGGAAATATTGATGATAAGCATTATATCCAACATAAAGGGGGGAAGGGGCAGGATCAAGAAGAGAACAACGACCACGACAAAAAGTGGAATAATGAAGTTAGCCAGTCTTCTCATGATGACACCCCTTTCCAATGGATTTATGCTGGGACATTAAGGTTTTTTCGCTTCTGCATCCAGTCGGTACAGGTAGACCAGGACATCGGCAACCATGCCGTAGAGAGCAGGGGGAATTTCCTGATCCAGCTCACATTCCGCGAAGAGAGTACGGGCAAGGGCCACGTTTTCTATGGTGGGGACGTGGTTTTCTTCAGCCACCTTAACAATGCGAAGGGCCAAAGAATCCAGCCCCATTGCCAGCACAATTGGTGCATGATCAATGTCCGGTTTATAGCGAAGCGCCACGGCTACGTGCTCCGGGTTACGGATGACCACA
This sequence comes from Bacillota bacterium, assembly GCA_017861415.1. Lineage (GTDB taxonomy): Bacteria > Bacillota > Clostridia > Oscillospirales > Oscillospiraceae > Evtepia. The sequence continues at coordinate 7,655 of JAGFXS010000003.1, read as the reverse complement.
TCGGCGCTGGGAACTTTCTGCATCATACGGGATTGGGCCATTCTGCGCTGGGTTTCCTTGATCTTGGCCTTGATCTTCGGATCGCCCTCCATTTGCTTATACTCTTCCTTAATTTCCTGCTTAGACATTTTGAGCTTCCGCTCATAGTCCCACCACTGGAAGTAGAAATCAAAGCCGGCCAGAATGGTGAAGGCCACTAAAATTTGGATCACCATGGTGACGGAGCTTTGGAACAGATGGGAACAGGCATATCCCAGCTCGGTATTGAGATAATTGAAGAAGTTGATCATCATATTTTCAAGGAACCGATAGATGATGATCAGCAGGATGGTAATTTTGAGGATGCCTTTTAAGGCATCTACAATGCTTTTGAGGGAAAAAAGCTTCTTAAAGCCCTCAATGGGATTGATACGATTCAGCTTTGGTTTTAACGACTCGGGTGAGACCAGCATTTTGGTCTGAAAGAAGGTGGCGGCAACGGCGGCGACAATGGAGACAGCAATAATTGGCCCCGCGCATTTGAGAAAGAGGATGGCTCCGGTCTGGAATAATTGCCGGAAGACAGTGAACGCCTGCCCAGTAGGAATGTCCTGGCTGTACTGAAAGCAAAGACGAAAGTAGTCGTATATACTCTCTGTGATGCCGCCGGATAAAAGCTTTAGCGTAAAAAAGGTGCCAAAGAGAGATACCACGGCAATGGCATCCTTACTCAGGAATATGTTGCCTTTTTTTCGTTCGTCCCGTCGCTTTTTCGGTGTTGCTTTTTCGGTTTTTTCTCCTCCGGGCGGCATGGCATGATCCCCCCTTTCATCCGCAAAACCCGGTGAATCCGGTTATGGTGATGGTAGTGCCAGTCTGAGCAGGTCCTGCATGGAACCCAGCATCTGATTCTCCGCTGCCAGCAGAAATTCACTGAAGGGGGTGATGAGGAACATAATCATGACGAGGCCCACGACCACCTTGAGTTCAATATTGATGGCGAAGACGTTGATCTGGGGGATTGCCTTCATAAGAATGCCCATACCAACCTGCCCCATAAGCTCCGCGGCCAAAATGGGCAAAGCCAGCTTGACGGCAAGGAGGGTGCATGAAACAAAGATATCTCCGATGGCCCAGGCTGCTTCAGGGTTGATGGCGGCCTGGCCAAAGGGAATGACACTCCCCGAGGTGAGGAGAATGCGCAGCAGGGTGTGATGACCGTTGGCCGTAAAAAACAACAAAAACATAAAGATATTGAGCAGGGTGCTGGTGACAGACATGGAGGTTTGGGAGCCGGCGTCGTAAATCTTTCCCATGGTAAATCCAAATTGAGTGTCCAACACCTCACCGGCTAGCAGAGGGATGTAGAAGAAAAGCTGCATGGCAAAGCCCAGAAGCAAGCCAACGGAAAGCTCTAAGAAAAGGTTCAGGGCAAACTGAAGGAGATGGGTGGGCATAGGGGCGCCGCCGGGAGTAAAGGACGTGACCGTAATGGCTAGGACAAGGATGAATCCTGCGCGGACGATGCCGGGAATGCTCTGGCGGCCAAGAACCGGACTGAAGAGTACAAAACCGGACATGCGGGTCAGAATGTAGAAAAACAGAGTCAGTCGTTCCCAGTCGAGCATGCCACCGCCTCCTTCCCGTTCCAGATTCCCCATGGGGCCGGACCGGCGTATAATCCGGGAGCCGCTAGGTAAGCATCAATGTAAACAGATGTCTGGTGTATTCCAGCAGGATATCCATCATTCTTCCTCCGAAGAGAAGACAGACCAAAACAACAACGGTGAGCTTCAGCGCAAAGGAGATGGTTTGTTCATGGATCTGGGTGACGGCCTGAAAAATCGCCACTGCGACACCGATGAGCATGCTGAGCAGCAACAATGGAGCGCCGAGTTTGAGGGCGACAAAGATCCCTTCACGTAGTACCTCACTGACTTGTGTGGGGTCCATTGGACGGCATCTCCTTTCTTGGAGTCATCGGAAGCCTTGGACTAATGTGGAGAAGAGCAGCTCCCAGCCGTTGAGCGTAATAAACAGCAACAGCTTAAAGGGCATAGAGATCATGGAGGGCGGGAGCATAATCATGCCCATGGACATGAGGGTGGCAGAAACCACAATGTCAATCAGCATGAAGGGGATGTAGAGGAAGAAGCCGATTTCAAAGGCCCGCTTCAACTCAGAGGTCATAAAAGCCGGGATCACTACACGCATAGGAAGATCCATAGCGGCATCACCGTCCGCGGGGCGAGACATATCGGCCAAGTCACAGTACATGTGGATGGAGGTGGTCTCCGTCTGACGGAGCATGAAGTCCTTAATGGGGCCTTCCGCCCTGTCCAGAAACTCCTCTTGGGAAATTTCCCCCGCAGTGTAGGGTTCATAAGCGGTGGTATTGATTTCCCCGAACACCGGGGCCATGGTAAAGAGGGTCAGAAACAGGGCCATGCCCACTAAAACCATGTTGGGCGGCGTCTGCTGGGTGCCCATGGCGGAGCGGAGGAAGGAGAACACAATGATATACCTGGTGAAGGAGGTCATCATCACCAGAATAGAGGGCAGGAGAGAAATCAAGGTGGTGAGTGCTAAAATCTGCAGTACCTGCACCTGATCGCCATTAATATTGATAAGTGCGTCCTGCACGGCCCATCCCCCTTATTGTTTACGTTGCTTCAGGACTTCAAGAAGTGAGTCTCGGAAGCTAGGCGCATCCTTTGTCGCCTGAGTCTGTTGTGCCAGCTCCAAAAGCCAGCGCTCTGCCTCCTGAGCGGTAAGCTCTGCCAAGAGGCTGATTCCTGAGGCAGAGTGCCCCAGAAGGAGAAAACGATCACCAACCGTTACCAGGAGCAATCTTGCGTCCTGCCCGATGGCAAGCTGATCCAAAACCTGCATATGCCCTCCTCCGCCCTTGGTGCGCATCAGTTTGCCCAGCTTGAATTTGGCTACATAGCGGGTAGAAATGTAGGCCAGCACCAAGATGGCAACCAGCGTGAGGAGCATGCCCAGCAGGGTGAAAATATCCGACTGCATAGAATTACGGATTGCCGACGATGGAGGTTACGGTCTTCAGAACCCTATCGGCCTTAAAGGGCTTAACAATGAAGTCCTTGGCACCGGAGCGGACGGCGTCGATAACCATGGTCTCCTGGCCCATGGCGGAGCACATCACAATATTTGCGTTCGGGTCCTTACTACGGATACTCTTCAAGGCTTCCAGACCATCCATGTTGGGCATAGTGATGTCCATGATGACCAGATCGGGCTTTACCTCGTCATATTTTTCCAAGGCGTCCAAGCCGTCTACCGCTTCATACAGATCGGTATAACCGCTTTTGATGAGGGTGTCCTTAATCACTTTGCGCATGAAAGCGGCGTCGTCAACCAACAAAATCTTAGCCATTTTTATTCCATCCTTAAAATTATTTTGTCATTTAGTAGATACGAGAACAACTGATGAAAGCGGATCCTTCACATACGGCGCAGAGGCTTTGAAACGGCCCAAGCGGTCACGCTGATTGTTGCGCCACGTGGATTGTAACATAGGGAAGAGAACCTGCTTTAATAGGAAATCAGCTCTCTGGGATCAGCAGGAGTAAGAATCGCGGTGATGCGGATGCCAAAATTATCGTCTATGACCACGACATCGCCTTTGGCAATGCATTGGCCATTCACGTACAAGTCTACCTGATCGCCTGCGAGCTTGTCCAAGACAACCAAGGAACCCTTGGTCAGAGACAGGATATCCTGTACCTTCCGGCGAGTCCGCCCAATTTCTACGGAGACATCCAGCGGAATTGTCATGATGAGGTCTAGATTTTGTGCTTGCTCTGGAGCTAGCTGTTCCATCGCATCCATCTGAGACAATGCTACGGGCTGGGCGTTTATGACCTTCGGATCAAGCTGCTGTGCCTGTTGCGGAGCGGGGTAATAGTAAGGCGGAGGCGGATAGTATCCTGGGAAGGGTTGTCCATAAGGGGGGGGATAAGAACCGCTTGCCCCATCGGGGGGGTAGGGCTGACCATAGGGCTGCGGATAAGAACCAGGGGGCGCGTCCATTTGGTAAGACTGAGGAGGTGCAGAGGCGGACGGATCTTTGAAAGGCTGGGCCTGCTGTTCTCTCTGCAAAAGCCGCTCTACCTCGTCCTGGCTTAAGGGGGTGGAAGGGGACGCCTCTGCTCTGCTTTTTCCCAATAAATCTTCAATTTCCTTTTGGCTGAGAGCGCCTGTAGTCGAAGCGGGAGGAGGCGAGGAGGTGGTCGACGCCCGAGGTGGTGCCGCATTGGCAAGCAGTTTCTCCACGTCGGCTTGACTCAGGGATCCGCCGGATTCCTCCGGAAGGGGTGATACCTCGGTAGAAGAAAGATCCTCTAGGCCAAAGCCGGAAATTAGTTCTCGAGCCAATTCCACGGTGATGACGTTCATGAATTCACTTTGGAGAGAGCCCTCAATGGTGAGGGTAAATCGAACAACCACCAGCATTCCAACAGAGGGTGGGAAATGCTCGGCTTTGAAATCCTCAAAATTGCTCAGCTCAAAGGACTGTGGGGTGGAGATGTTCACCATACGTCCGAGAAAATCGGATAGGGCGGTGGAGGCTGCCCCCATCATCTGATTCATAAGCTCACAAACCGCGCTGATGGTTAGTTCGTTTAGTTCAAAATCCGCATCCGGGGTCTCAGTCCCCATCAGGATATCAACAATGGATTTCACATCGCTGCGTTTTAGAAGCATGATGTTGCTTCCCGCGAGCCCGGAAACGTATCGGATTTCAACACCCACTGCCGGATCCAATTCTCCCAGAGTGAGATCCCGTGGCTCTATGACAGAGACTCTGGGGGTTGTGATATCCACCCGATGATCCAGCATGTTGGAGACGGAAGTAGCTGAAGATCCGAGACTGATGTTCATGATTTCACCAATGGCATCAATCTCCATTGGGCTGAAGATGTTATTAATCATCCTGTTCTTCGTCCCTTTCCTGCGGTGTGAAATAAATATTTGCTATCTTTACTGCCATATTTTTGTTGTAAACCCCCATTTGACCCTCAAACCAACGATAACCACCAATGTTGATATAGACCGGTGAATCCTTGGAGCGATTTAAGTCGATCACATCACCGACACTCAAATGAAAGATGTCTTGAAGCTGAAGTTTGGTACTGCAAAGCTCCATGGTAAGCTCCAGATCCGTATCCCGGATGGCAGTGAAAATCTCCTCTGATTTATCCTCGTCTTGAATTCTCCGCTCAGGGGAACCGCGGTTGATATCACTGAAGAGATTGGTCAGCATCATGCCCGGCAGACAAATGCTCAGACGGCCCTCACAATTGGGAAAACGTAAAAGTAGGTCCACAATTACAACGGTTTCATTTAGGCTGACCAGCTGCACCAAGGTTGGGTTGGGTTCTACTCTGCCAAAATCAAAGTTTAGGCTGAGGTAGCTTTCCCAGCTGCTACCCATGAGAGAAACTAGGTTTTTCATCAGGTTTTCGTATAGCTTCATCTCAAGGTCTGTAAATGTGTAGTCAGGAGATAAGTGCTCATCCGGATCACCCGTGCCCCCGATGAGGCGGTCAATCATACTAAGCATCACCGTTCTGCTGACATACAGGAGGACGGGAGTTTCCTCTGATCGGCCTTTGTAATCTAGGTGAGCCAGTGTGAGCACATCTCCTTCAGTAAGGGCATTGGAAAATTCATAAAAGCGCTGCTCTTCAATAGATTCCACCTCGATTTCGCAGGCAGAGCGAAGCAGGCCGTTAATGCGGTTGTTGATAATTCTGCTGTAGCTGTCAAAGATACCATTGAGGATACGAAGACGGTCTTTGGTAAATTTTCGGGGGCTGTGAAAATCATATTTGCGGTATTTCTTATCCTGGGACTCCTGCCCCTCTCCATCTAAGTCGTTCATGTTACCGCTTAGGGCAGCCGTTAACAGCATATCTATTTGACTTTGCGATAAAACCTCAGCCATAGGCGTAACCTCTCTCACTTGACATGCTATAGTCTATTGTAGTCCGATCCAAAGGACTTTGGGCCGGAGAATAATCTTATTCAGCGGTTTGGTTGGCGGTTTCCTGCGTTCCGGAGGCGGGATAACCTTCGTCCGGATAGGAGATGGCGTTTTCGGGGCGATCCGTGTTACGGTCGGTGTAGTATTGATCCAGACTATCACGCAGAGTGTTGTCCACGTTTCTGCCTGTGACAATGATCTCCACCCGGCGATTTCGGGCGCGTTCCGCGCCGGTATCATTTGAGGAAATTGGCCGCCATTGACCGTGACCCTGGGCAATCATGCGCGCAGGATGAAGCCCCTTCATGGATTCCAGGCCCTGCAGGTAAACCAAAACTCTGTTGGCGCGGTTGGTGGAAAGCATGCGATCCACCATGGGGTCATTTAAACGGTTGGGCTCTGCCTGGGCCGTATGGCCCAGAATACGCAGTTCATCAATAGAGTCACTAACAGAGCCTAGCATGGCGCCGACAGCATCCAAAACCAATTTTCCCTCGTTGCGCAAGACATAACTGTCGCCGTCGAAGAAGACAGCATCATTGAGTGATAAAAACACATATCCGTCGCCCTGGGTCACGGACATGCTGTCCTGAGCGTTCTGGGCAGCAATATATTCCTGGAGTTCTTGAAAGAGCAAATCAATATCATCTTCACTTGGCTGAGCGGGGTCTGCAATGGGGCCGTCATTCCCCTGCATCTCGGTAATTTCGGGGATTGCATCTGGATTAAAGCTTCTCACCAATTGAATCCACTTTTGCTGATCCAGTGTCGACATAGAGTATAATAGTACAAAAAAGCACAATAGTAAAGTTACCATGTCGCCGTAGGTATCCATCCAATTGGCACCGCCGGACTTTCTTTTCTTTTTCATATGGAGGCGTCACTTCCTTTGGACCATGGCGAGATACGCCTTTGGCCTATGACTTCTTGCCCTTTCCCTTGGAGGGCTTGGTTTTTCCCTTGCTCTTTCCGTCCTCTTCTAGAAATTTCGGATTTTCACCGGATTGGATTGACATAACGCCTTCCACGATGATCATACGACAGAGGACTTCTTCCTCGTCACGGATCTGAAGATTGGAGGCAATGGGGGTAAAGACCATGTGGGCCAGAATACAGCCGTAGAGGGTAGTAATCAAAGCGACTGCCATAGCAGGGCCGATAGCGTCGGCACCACCTTCTTCGGGACTCATTGCCTTGAGCATTTTGATCAGACCGATGAGGGTACCGATCATACCGAAGGCGGGGGCAATGGCTGCACCGCGTTCATACATGCCAATGACGCTGCCATGGCGCTCTGACGTAGTTTCAATATCGTTCATCAGAATACTGCGAACCTTATCCGGGTCGTTAGCATCTACAATGAGCATAATTGCCTGCTGGAAGAAGGGATCCTTTTGCGCCATGGCCTGCTCTTCCAAAGCCAGAAGCCCGTTTTTTCTCGCTACCTGAGCCAGCTCTACCAACTGCTTGATGTACGTCAGTGGTTCATATCGCTTGGTGTTAAGCATGATGGCGAAATGCTTGGGCATGGAGAGGAACATCTCTTTTGGAAAGCTGGCGACAACCACGGCAAACGTACAGCCGATAACAATAAACACACTGGCGACATCCACAAAATTAATTAGTTGAGGAAAATCCAAGCTAAAAATGCCGCTGTTACCTT
>JAGFXS010000058.1 GCA_017861415.1 Bacillota bacterium | reverse complement strand
CTTTGAATATCTTACCATTTTTGTCATTGGCTTTCAATCTTAAATAAGATATAATTATATACAATACTGCCGCCTTCAGGTAATGCCGCCAGGAGGTGTCCTGCTAAGAAAGGGATTACCATGGCTCAATTTGACACCATACCGACAGCTCAATATCTCATATACCTGCGCAAATCCCGTAAGGATCGTGAATTGGAGTCTGTTACGGGCATTGCCGACACGCTCCAGCGTCATCGTGACACCCTCATCTCCTTGGCAAAGAATAGTGGCTACTTTATTACCCACATCTATGAGGAGATAGCCAGCGGCGACACCATTGCAGAACGCCCGGAGATGCAAAAGCTACTGGCTGCCGTGGAAACAGGCCGGTATGCTGGTGTGCTGGTCATGGAGGTTGCCCGTCTTGCCCGTGGTAACACCCGAGATCAGGGTATTGTGGCAGAAACCTTTGAATACTCGGGGACGCGGATTATTACTCCGGATCGAGTCTATGACCCAGCCAATGAGGCAGACGGAGAATACTTTGAGTTTGGCTTATTCATGTCCCGGCGGGAGTACAAGTCCATCAACCGCCGCCAGCAACGCGGCCGGATGGCCTCTCTCAGTGAGGGGAAGTACATTGCCGGATCGGCTCCCTGCGGATATGAGCGTGTCAAGCTGACCGGGCAGAAGGGCTGGTCACTGCAGGTGGTCCCAGAGGCGGCAGAGATGGTTAAAAAGATATTTGATTTGTATACTGTCGGTGAACTGCAGGAGGGCGGCAATCGGCGCACCTATGGAGCCTATACCATCGCCAACATACTGAATGCTCGTGGCCTCTCTTCCCCTAGTGGCAAGCCCTGGACTTCCTCTGCGGTGAAGGAGATTTTAGTAAATCCCACCTACGCAGGATACGTTCGCTGGGGCTATCGCGCTGTAGAAAAGCGGATGCGAGATGGAATCGTTGTGGAGAGCAGACCCCTTAAAAAGGATGCTCAACTAATTGAGGGGCTTCATGATCCCATTATTTCCAAGGAAACCTGGGAGCTTGCTTGTCACCTGCGGGCTTCACGATCTCATACGCCGATACCGCCTCGCACCCAGTTGTCCAACCCACTGGCGGGACTACTGATTTGCTCTGTGTGCGGGCGCTCCTTGCTTGGGATGCCTCAGCGCAAAGCTAACCGCCGGGAATGGCTGATGATCAAATGTCCCACCGCCAAATGTTCTGGCGTGGGATCTCCACTGGAAGTCGTGGAAAGGGCCTTGCTTGACGGGCTACAGCGCTGGCTTGAAGATTACCATGCCGACAGCTCCGCCTTTAATGCGCCTGGGCAGGATGCCAGCTTGGCGGCAAACGAAAAGGAACTCATCCGGCTCACCAATGAATTGGCCACCATAAAGGCGCAGCAGAGCTCTCTCTATGACCTTTTGGAGCAGGGCATCTATGACAAGGATTTATTCTTAGAGCGTTCCCGGTTGCTGGCAGCCAAGGCGACTAGCATCAGCAATGCCGTGGAAGAGGCGAAAAAAAGATTCCAAAATGAGCAGCTCAGCTTAGAAAATCAAAGGCGGCTCGTTCCCAATATTAAAAAAGTGCTTGCGGAATATGAAACGCTGACTTCTCCCACTGAAAAAAACGACCTCCTAAAGGAGGTCTTAGAAAAGGTGATCTACTCAAAAAGCGTTGGCGGGCGCTGGGCCGAGAGCAATATGCAGCTGTATTTATTCCCAAAACTGCAAATTCCGAAACATGAGCCATATCGGCCCTACTAGACGCAGCGGAAAAGAGGTAGCCAAATGATACGACCAATATGTAAAGACATAGCTTTTCTAGCGCAGAAGGCAGAAACTGCAACACCGGACGATTTGTTGGTAGCAGATGATTTACTAGATACACTTACGGATAATGCGAAAGGTTGCGTTGGCATGGCAGCCAATATGATCGGAGTGAACAAGCGGATCATTGCTTTTGATAACGAGGGCAAGTATATGGTTATGTTTAATCCCGAAATCATTAAGCGCTCTGAGCCATATGAGGCCGAAGAAGGGTGTTTATCCCTGACCGACAGGCATCATACCAAGCGCTGGAAGTCAATCAAGGTACAGTACCAGAATAGAGACTTCCAGACTAGATATAAGGTCTTCACCGGTTGGACAGCGCAAATAATACAGCATGAAATTGATCATTGTGAAGGAATTATTATTTAATGCTAGGTGTAGTTTTGAATAATAATGAGCAGCTCGACATTTTATAATCAGAATTGTTTTTGATATCAATTACGAGACTTATATCAAACGTGATTTTATGTACTTTATAGCAAAGCACTGGATAATCACAATTGTTCTTATCGCGATACCAGTGACAAAATATGTCGTAGAAATATTCATGGTTATTCTGCAACAATGTCGCTAGATATACAATGGCTTGAAGACTGTGATAGCAAAGAAAAGCTAATATATTTTTGTATGCTGCAACTTCAGGATGAAACCAGTATAGAAGAGTTCAATTGTAATACCTTGTATTTTCACCTACAAATAGCAAACCCACAAACCTTGACGCTTAACCTAAATCCTATACGCTCATATACGTATGGCCCTCCCATGGCTGTCGCCCCCATTAATCAGGTAGAGAAAGTGGTCCTCTATGCTGTCAATAACATTACGCCAGATAAGATTCTTCTCGGCATACCCAATTATGGTTATGACTGGGCGTTGCCATTTGTCAAAGGGGTTTCCCGGGCCAACAGCATTGGAAACCAGCGGGCAGTGCAGATTGCGGTGGAAAACGGTTCCCCTATTCAGTATGATACCGTCGCCCAGGCCCCCTTCTTCCGCTACAAAAACGATGGTGTGGAGCATGAGGTCTGGTTTGAAGATGTACGAAGCATACAGGCAAAATATGAGCTTCTTTACAACTACAGCCTTTTCGGCTCCGGATACTGGAATTCTATGCGTCCCTTTGCCCAGAACTGGGCTTTTATCAGTACCCAATATAATGTTAAAAAATTTGTCTGATCGTATAAACCCGGGTGCTGCCAATCCTTTAGCAGCACCCGGGTTCTTTCATCGACCAGACATAGTTTAGCGTTCAATTTTGATGCCGCAGGGATGGGTGGGGTCCTCATCATAGGCCATATCTGTGGCAACCAGCTCATAAAAACGGAAGCCCCCGGAGAGATTATAGCAGTCAAAGCCGTTTTGGCTGAGAATCCGGCAGGCAATGTAGCTGCGCAGGCCGCTGTGGCAGTTGACATAGACGGGTTTGGACTGATCCAACTCTCCCATTCGTCCGCGAAGATCATCCACGGGAATGTTCACCGCTCCCGGTATGTGCCCTGCTTCATACTCATAACCCATACGCACATCCAAAAGAGTCACGCTGCCGTCATTGGGCAGCGTCTCCACGTCGTGCCAGTGATACTGCCTCACAAGCCCCGCCTGCAGGTTTTCAATGGTATAGCCCACCATGTTTACGGGATCCTTTGCAGATCCGTAGGGCGGTGAGTACACCAGGTCCAGCTCCTCCAGATCCCCAGCGGTAAGTCCGCCCCGGATGGCGGTAGCCAGTACGTCGATCCGCTTATCCACTCCTGCAAAACCTACGGCTTGGGCGCCTAAAATCCGTCCGGTCTCCGGATCGAAAATGGTTTTAATGGTCATATTCCGTGCCCCGGGATAGTAGGTAGCATGAGAGGCGGAGTAGTTAATCACCTTATCATAGGGAATCCCGGCCTCCTTAGCCTGCCGTTCGTTGAGCCCTGTGTTTGCCACAGTCATATCAAAGAGCTTAATCACAGAAGAACCCATGGCCCCACGGAACTTGCTGGGCCGTCCAGAGATATGGTCAGCGGCAATCCGTCCCTGCTTATTGGCAGGCCCTGCCAGAGCAATATGGCTGGGTGCTCCGGTGATGGCGTGACGCACTTCCACAGCGTCGCCCACGGCATAGATATCGGGCTGGGAGGTCTCCATGTGCTCGTTCACCACAATAGCTCCCCTGACGCCTAAGGTCAGTCCGATTTGCTTCGCCAGAGTCGTCTCCGGCAGAACGCCAACCGCCATCAGCACAAGATCCGCCGCGACAGGTTCCTTACCCTTCAGGAGGACCGACAGACTGGCGCCAGCCTCAGTAAAGCCCTGTACCTCCTCCCGCAGGCGCAGGTCAAGTCCCTTGCTGCGTAGATATTGGTGCACCTCGCAAGCCACGTCGTAGTCCAGGGGGGGTAGCACCTGATCCATCAGTTGGAGCAAGGTGACGGGAATCCCCGCATGGAGCAGACTCTCTGCCACTTCCAAGCCAATGAAGCCACCACCCACAATCACCGCGTTTCGTGGCTGATGCTGCTCGATATAACTCCGGATAGCAAGCGTGTCCTCCACGGTGCGGAGCGTCAAAATTCTGGGATTGTCTATACCCGGCAGATTGGGCCTGATGGGATGAGCGCCGGGAGACAAAACCAACTTGTCATAGGTTTCTGTATACTCCCTGCCTTCCTCCAAGGCCCTGACCGTGACGGTCTTTGCTTCGGGATCTACTGCCACCACCTCGTTGCGCACCCGTACGTCAATGGCAAAGCGGTTCTTAAAGCTTTCAGGTGTCTGGAGGGTCAGCGCCCCCTGACTTTTGATCACGCCGCCCAAATAATAGGGCAGGCCACAGTTTGCATAGGAAACAAATCCACTACGCTCCAAGACGATGATCTCCGCACTCTCGCTTAGCCGTCGCAGCCGAGCCGCCGCCGTTGCGCCGCCTGCCACTCCGCCGACAATAACAACTTTCATAACCTTGCTCCTCTCTGTTGTGGGTATTTAATCAAATTCCGGCAGCGCATGGCTGCCGGAATTTGTATACATGCGTATGCCTTTATTCAATTTCACCCTGATATCCACCGATACCGCCAATATTTTTTGCATTGTACCCCGCTCTACGCAGCCAGGAAACGGCACCGGCGCTCCGCGCTCCGCTGAGGCAGTAGACAAATAGAGCCTTTTCTTTGTCCACTTTGATCCGGCTGATTTCTTGGGCTGGAATGTTGATACTTCCCGGGATGTGCCCCTGGGCATACTCCCCGGGACTTCTCACATCCAGCAGAATGGCATTGGGCGTCTCCCGGTATTCCTCCAGGCCGCCGGGAAAGGTAAAGCGGCGGCGAAATGTTTCTAATACTTTCATTTTATCATCTTCTCAATCTTTTCTTTAGGCTGAACTCCTACGGAGCTGGCTACGGGCTGGCCGTTCTTGAAGAGAATCAGTGCTGGTATGGCGGTGATCTGAAACTTCTGAGCCAGGGCCGGCTCTTGATCCACGTTCACTTTCCCCACTTTGATTTCCGGGTGCTCCCGAGCGATTTCATCTACGACGGGTGCCACCATATGGCAGGGGCCGCACCAGGTCGCCCAGAAATCGATCAATACGGGGCGGTCGGATTCCAGCACTTCTGTTTGAAAATGATTGCTTCGAATAGAATGTACAGACATGTCAGGCCCTCCTTGTTCATTGATTTGACCCAAGGATATACCAAAAAGGATTTCGCTTCCGTGACTTTGTTACCCTGTCCGATGTCTATGTCTTAGCGCATGCTCTCCGCAGCAAGGCGGTTTAGTCCGTCTAGATCCAAAAGCTCAATGCTGCCCCGACCCAGCTTTACCAAACCCTCCGTCTGAAAATACTTCATCATGCGGGTGACCACCTCCCGGGCGCTGCCCAGGTGATTGGCAATCTGCTCATGGGTCATGTCCAGTCCGTTGCTGCCCCGCAGATCTGCCTCTTCCAGCAGAAAGGCCGCCACCCGGCTGTCTAGCTTTTTGTTCATAATCTGATCCATGCGCCACATGACTTCGCTAAAATTGGCGGCGATCAGCTCATTGGTGTAGTTGGCCACTACCACCGATTCCTCCATGAGTCTGCGATAGGCCTCAACAGGGATATGGAGGGCAACGGTGTCCTCCTCGGTGGTGATAATCACATCAAACTGGATGCTCCGCATCAGGCAGGAGGCGGAAAGCAGGCAGATGTCCCGGTCTAAAAGGCGGTAAAGGGTTAGTTCCTTCCCCTCTTCCGACATCACAAACACCCGCAGGCGGCCCCGGATGACAAAATACAACCCCACGCAGTCTGCGGAACCGTTATGAATCAGCCGCCCCTTTTCAAAATGGCATTCGGTCACTACCTGCTGCAAAAGCTCCCGGTGACGCGGCTCCAACTTGGACCAGAAGGGCAAATATGCGGAAAGCTCCATAGGTATACACACCTTTCCCGTTGGAATGTGAGTTTATACTCCAAGCAAGGTCAGCAAATCACTTTCCTTGCTTTTGTTATCTTATTATAGCACAATTCTATCCTGCCACACAAGAAAAGCGCCCCGCAATTTTCTTGTGCCCTTTGAATTAAAGAGTGATAGGGCATTCCTGAATTCACCTCCAGTCTTCAAGAGTTGACCCCTTGCCCCGCCTGTTTAATGGATAGTGAAATCCGCTTCTTTGCCACATCCACCTCTAGCACCATCACAGGCACCACCTGCCCCACCGACAGCACCTCAGATGGGTGCGTGATACGTCGATTACTGATCTGTGAAATATGCACTAAGCCGTCCTGATGGACGCCCACGTCCACAAAGGCTCCGAAGTCGATCACGTTTCGCACCGTTCCAGAGAGCTCCATCCCCTCTCGCAGATCTTCAATGGAAAGGATGTCCGTGCGGAACTGGGGCGGGGGCAGCTCATCACGGGGATCCCGTCCCGGCTTTTGCAGTTCCGCTACGGCATCCCGCAGGGTAGGGAGCCCCAGACCGCACCGAGCGGCCACCGTCTCCTCCCCTAACGCTTTCAACCGCTGAGGCAGTTCTGTCAGGGTCGATGCCGAAATATCCTTCATGGTGTAGCCGCAGAGGGTCAGCATGGTCTCAATTGCCGTATAGGCCTCTGGGTGCACCCCGGTGTGATCCAGCACCGTCTTGCTCTCCGGCACACGGAGAAAACCCGCGCACTGTTCAAAGGCCTTGGGACCGATTTTCGGCACCTTAAGAAGCTGTCGCCGATTCTGAAAGGCTCCGTTCTCCTCTCTGAATCGGACAATATTCTGGGCGGTGGTGCCATTCAGTCCAGCCACATAGCCTAAAAGCGCCGGGGAGGCGGTATTCAGATCCACCCCCACGTTGTTAACACAGTCTTCCACCACCCGGTAGAGGGCGGCATCCAGCTGCGCCGGGGGCATATCGTGCTGATACTGACCCACGCCGATGGCCTTAGGTTCAATCTTTACCAGCTCCGCCAGAGGGTCCTGCAGTCTCCTGGCAATGGACACCGCAGAGCGGAGATTCACATCCATGTCAGGGAACTCTTCCGCTCCCAGTTTGGAAGCCGAGTAGACCGAGGCGCCCGCCTCGCTGACCACCATATAGCTGGGGGGATTCTCAAGACCCCGGATTAGCTCCACCACGGTCTGCTCTGTCTCTCGAGAGGCGGTGCCGTTCCCGATGGCGATGTGAGATACCTCGTGTGCCTTCACCAGCTTTGCCAAACGGGAAACGGCCTCTTGTTTCTGCTTTTCCCCAAAGGTCGGATAGACTACCGCCGTATCCAGCACCTTTCCAGTTCCGTCTACCACTGCCACTTTACAACCGTTGCGATATCCGGGATCCAACGCCATGGTGATTTGCCCCTTTACCGGCGGTTGCATTAAAAGCGCTTTTAGGTTTAGAGCAAAAATCCCAATAGCACCTTCCTGCGCCCTTTCCGTCAGGGCGCCGCGGAGCTCGCGGTGTAGGGCAGGCTCAAGCAGCCGCTTATAAGCATCCCGAACCACGGTTTTTAAAAATTCCACAGTCTCTGGGTTGGATCTTCTGAGAACCGCACCGTCCATGATAGCCCAGGCACGCTCGGGCTCCATCTCAACCTGTACCTTCAACACACCCTCCCGCTCTCCCCGGTTCAGGGCCAGAAT
>JAGFXS010000146.1 GCA_017861415.1 Bacillota bacterium | reverse complement strand
TGGCTAGTGCCCTAGAAAGCAGCGGCTTTATTATCATGGAGAAGAAGGAACAAAACGGCTGGGTGGCCTTTGTCTGCCGCCTGAGATAGGAAGGAGGTGTCCCGTGCACCGTCTCACCGAACCTGCGCAGGAGGGACAATACGACCTGCGGTATGTCTCCCGGCTGACCCCAGAGGAAATCCGGGCGCGGCTTGCTGAGAAAACTGTGCCCTATCACCCTCGGAAGGCAAATTGCAATCCGCTACTTCTGCATCCTCAGGAAAATGGTGACTTTTATTTGATTTCCTCCGGATATCACTATTTTATTGACACTTTTGGCATTGCCCTTGTGCATCTGGAGCCTAGGCCGGGCAGCGGGGACACCATCATTAACGGAACATGGGAAAAGAAGGTCATAACGAAACTACCTATGTGGGATGTTCTCGTCCTTACCCTGCTGGTGGCTCTGCTCGTTCTGGTCCAGATCATCTTCCCAATGGACATTCATGCTCTCATCCGAGGCGGCCTCAGCGGCATTGCCGGCACCCTGATTGCCAAGCTCATTGCCATGGAATTTCACTCTAAACACGCCCCCGCCAACCTTCGGCTGCGGCTGGAGGATCGGGCCAATCCCAACACGGTCTCCCAACACCGTTCTGAAGAGCTTATTCTGTGGACCTGGCGGGGGGAGGAGGGCTTTACCCTCTCCATTCCGGGGCGCATTGGCCTCCACTTTGTGGGGCGGATTTACCCGGAAGGCAGTGGAACTCGTGTGCAGGGGAGCTTTGGCCCCACGCCGGGGGTCCACGCACTCATCCTGGTCGCTCTTGTCCTTCTCTGGGTGGTACGTTTCCCTGCCCTTTTCGGAATTTTTTCCTTCCATTGGAGCGGATTTTGGAGCCTTTTGCTCTGGACCATCCTGGGCTACCCTCTCCTGCGTTTTGGACCCGCCCTCTACTATGGGGACAGCCGCCGGAATATGATTCGGTTTATCGAGACCTTATTGGAATAGCCCTTGACCGTTTTAAAAATAGGCAGACAGAGCCTCACCGCGAGGCCCTGCCTGCCTATTTTTCTGTATTTTAAGTCGGGCTACTAATCTCGCAAGATGACCCAGAGATGCACTATCAGTCAGCAACCGGGCTCCAAGTGGCAGCGTTTGGATTTCTTCCAAAGCTCAGCTGAGAGGCCAGGGGCACTGCTCGGCTGTTCTGTCCGTTACTGATTACAACGGTAACAGAGTAGGACCAATATTCCTCCAGCGGCACTGTGTCGGTGCATAACCCACCCGTGTATGGCGCGTCAAAGGTAAGGGGCGGGCCATCCAGTCCCTTGAACGTGATTTGATAGGTATAACCTTCCCCCGCGACACTGGGCACAAATTGATAGGACAGCCCTTCGGATACAACAAAGAAGTTAACTCCACTGACGTCAACCACGTCCGGCAGCTCGGGTAGGGGGGGATCCTCAAGGGCCCGATTTCCGCTCACTTGCATCCCGGCAAAAAAACTGAGGCATAGGAGCAGTAGGCCTGCCAGTATCCCTGCCAGATACCGCCGACGACGGGGGGAATCACTGACCGTATAACCCTCCGGTGGGGCGGTATCCGCTGCCTCTCGTCCGCATAGCGCGTCAATGCTCATGTGCAGCGCATCTGCCAGGGCCAGCAGCTTGGGAAGATCAGGTAGCGCATCTCCCGTTTCCCATTTGCTCACAGCTTGACGGGACACACCCACCTGCAGGGCCAGCTCTTCCTGACTAAGTCCCCGCGCCTTTCGCGCCCGAAGCAACTGTTCTCTTAATTCCACGCATCCATCTCCTTTCGCTGCCGTTATACTATCAGAAATTACGGTTGCAAGCAACCAAGATGGACTGGCATCCCCGCAACTGTCGGTTGCGGACGGCAAAATCTGCACCAAGCGTGCAAGTTATACGCCGGTTTCGGGCAGGTGAGTCGGCTCATTCAATAAAACAGACAGACCTGCCTTTAACAAACGTTAAAAACAGGTCTGTTTCTTTTGGAGCTGGTGGTGGGAATCGAACCCACGGCCTGCTCATTACGAGTGAGCTGCTCTACCTCTGAGCCACACCAGCATATCGGGAGCAAAAGTGCTCCCATACGTGCAGTTTCGCTAAAGCCACCCCAGCTAGGAATGGCAGACTTCCGTCATTTTTAGGAACTTCACGTGGATGCTGGATCATTCTAGCATAAAAAGCAGCATACGTCAACGAAAAATCCAGCATGCGAAAATATACATTTTGTATTAACTTTCTGCGCTGTTATCTCAGAAAGCTTCCCATTCTTTGACAGCTCGACAATTTTCTGTTCCCACAGAGACAAGTGCGCTTTTACAAAGAGTTATACACATTATCCACAAAGTTGTCCACAAATTAAACCAAACTTTGTACATGCAGGTTTTCACGCAAAAGCTGTCGAAATTTCAGGGCGCCGGGGCGGAAATATCCCGGTTGGCGTAGGCATTTAAATCACTGCGCCCCCGCACACCCGCCAAATACTCGTAGTACGCCTGACTGCCGATCATGGCTCCGTTATCTCCACAGAGGGAGAGAGGGGGCAAATACAGCTGATAGCCCCGCTGGCTGCAGGCAGTCTCTAAGTCCCGGCGAATCCGGGAATTGGCCGCCACGCCCCCCACAACGGCCACCTTGCGGTAGCCCAGGCGGTCTGCCGCCTCCATGGTGCGTGGAACCAAGGTATCGCTCACCGCCGCGGCAAAGGAGGCCGCCAGGTCAGGAAGAGGCAGCTCCTCCCCCTTTTGCTGGAGATTGTGAATCAGGTTTAACATAGCGGTCTTCAGGCCGGAAAAGGACATGTCCAACGGCGCATCGGCCATGTGGGCCCTGGGCAGGACAAAACGGGTATCATCCCCACCATGGGCAAGACGGTCCATGGGGCCACCCCCGGGATAGCCAAGCCCCAGCACCCTTGCAATCTTATCAAAGCACTCTCCCGCCGCATCGTCCCGGGTGGCACCTAAAATCTCCATATCTGTATAGTCCCGGACATCCACAACGAGAGAAGTCCCTCCGGAGACGCAGAGACAGACAAACGGGGGCTCCAGCTCTGGATAAGCAATGTAGTTTGTCGCCACGTGGCCCCGCACATGGTGCACCGGAATCAGGGGGAGCCCCAAGCCGAAGGACACCGACTTGGCAAAGTTCACTCCTACCAATAAGGCACCAATTAGTCCCGGGGCATAGGTGACAGCCACGGCGTCCAGTTCCTCACGCGTGATCCCTGCGCGATTGATGGCCTCCTCTGCCAGAGCGGAGATGACCTCCATATGCTTTCGGGACGCAATCTCCGGTACAACGCCCCCGTAGATCTTGTGCATCTGGGCCTGGGAGGCGATGCAGTCGGCCAGAACCTCC